>NZ_JAWHNU010000041.1:0-62572 GCF_032582135.1 Pseudomonas syringae group sp. J309-1
TCCGATGCCGGGGGTCTGACATCGGATTCTCTATAAAGCCCGGCTTGGACTCAAATGCTTAAGTGAACAGCATTACGCCTGGTGCGGGCTTTGTTGTCTGGGTTTTAGTGATATGCCCGGCCGGTCCTACGAGATCCCGCCAAAGCCCTTGAGATGAACGCGCGGATGGCCGGGCCAGCATTGCCCGTTGATGCCTCGACACCGGAACTGGCTCGGGAGCGGGTCGCGCGCTTGCTCGGCACGCTGCGCTGATCGTCCGTCGCAACAACACCCGCAGCACGGTGCAATGCCGGCTGCGGCACAGGCTGAAACAATCTCTCACTTAATCATAATTATTCTCATCCCCCCTTCGTCTTATTGGAAAGCAGGTAAGAAGGCCGACGTAAAAGGCCTTCTACCGTTCTATTCGCTGGCGACAGGAGAGTAAGTCCGATGGCATTTGATCGCGAAGACGCGCTGTACAAGGTTCTGATCAATCAGCAAGAACAGTATTCGCTGTGGCCCGACTACAAGGCCGTGCCGGCCGGCTGGCGTGAGGCGGGCAAGCAGGGCAGCAAGGCTGACTGCCTGGCCTACGTCGAGCAGGTCTGGACCGACATGCGGCCCCTGAGCCTGCGGCAAAAGATGGACGGGCAGACGGAGGCGCGTTAAGCCATGCAGCGTCCTGCCCTGCGACTGTTCTGTCTGCCTTACTCCGGTGCCAGCGCCATGGTTTATCTGCGCTGGCGTCGCTCGCTGCCAGCATGGATAGAAGTCTGTCCGCTTGAGTTGCCCGGTCGTGGCCGACGTTTTAACGAGCCGCTGCAAACCGATATGCCAGCGCTGGTGGCGCAGCTTGCCGTCGAACTGGAAGGTCGCCTTGATCTGCCTTACGTCCTGTTCGGTCACAGCCTGGGAGCGTTGCTCGCTTTTGAGTTGGCTCACGCCTTGCGGCGCAAGGGTGCACCGCCTGCGCGCGCGCTGTTCGTCTCCGGCGCACCGGCTCCCGCCCACCGTGAATACCACACTGACTTGCAGGCAGAGCAGAGCGATGAGCAGTTGCTGGCCCGTTTGCGTCAGTTGGGCGGAACCGACGAGGCGGTGTTCGCGGACCCGGAAATGCTGCTCCTGACTCTGCCGGTACTGCGCGCCGATTTTCTCTTGTGTGGCCGTTATCGCTATGACCGCCGGGCATTGCTCATTAGCCCGATTCATGTGTTTGGCGGCAAGCAGGACCGCATGTCGGTAGAGGCTTTGTCGGCGTGGCAGAACGAAACCGCTGAAGGCTTCTCCCTGGAGATGTTTGACGGCGACCACTTTTTTATCAATGCCCATGAAGCGCACCTGCTCGAGCTGATGGTCGAGCGCCTGCAGCCAGTCGGGCCAGTGCAACAGCCGGTCACGGCTTGAGCGGAGAATGCGCGATGGATTCCAGTCAACTGTTTACCTTTGAGACATTGCCCGGCGTTCGCGGCGACCTGCCGTTGTTGGTCCAGGCGCGCCACGAAGGCATTGATCTGCAGGATGCGCTCGCCGATTTGCGCGTGTTGAGCACCGAGCGCCTGGAAAAGTGCGGCGGCCTGTTGCTGCGTGGTTTTCACGTCGGCGGTGCGGAGCGCTTCAGAGAGTTCGCGGCAGGCTTTGGTCATCCGCTGCTCAACTACGAGTTCGGTTCAACGCCGCGCAGCAATGTGACCTCCGGTGTTTATACGTCCACCGAGTATCCGGCCCATCAGCACATTCCGCTGCACAACGAGCAGGCCTACACCCGCGAATGGCCGATGAGAATCTGGTTCTATTGCGTGCAGGCCGCGCTGGTCGGCGGTGAAACCCCAGTGGCGGACAGCCGCGAGGTCTATCGGCGTGTGCCGCAGGCTATTCGCGAGCGCTTCACCGAACGCGGCCTGATGTATGTGCGCAATTTCGGCAACGGTCTGGATGTGTCGTGGGAACAAGTGTTCAACACCGATAACCAGCAGGAAGTCGAAGCCTACTGCCGTCAGCACTGTATCGAGTGCGAGTGGAAAGACGACGGCGAACTGCGCACGCGCCAACTCTGCCAGGCGGTGGCGCGTCATCCGCGCACTGCGGAGTGGGTCTGGTTCAACCAGGCGCACCTGTTTCACATCTCCAACCTGCCACAGGAAGTACGGGAAAACCTGCTGGAGGTGGTCGACGAGGAGGACTTGCCGCGCAATGTGTACTACGGCGACGGCAGCCCTATCGAAGATTCGCTGCTCGATGAAGTGCGCGGTGTGCTGGAGGAAACCAAAGTGGTTTTCCCGTGGTACAGCGGCGACGTCCTGATGCTCGACAACATGCTGGCTGCCCACGCCCGCTCGCCGTTCAGCGGACCGCGCAAAGTAGTGGTGGCTATGGCTGAAGGTCATCAAGTCAGCACGCTTTCCTGACGCGTTGATTACCACGTCAGCTTTTTAGCGCTGGCTCTTCAGCGCTTGAGGCAAGGCTGACGCGGCTTTTTTCTTTTTTCAGAACTGCCCCGGCGGGCGGGCCACTGCCCGTCGTCCATAACAGGTGATGCCATGAATGACCCCTACGAAGCCGTCAACCTGGTTGAGGTGTTGCAGCAGCGTGCCTCCCAGACACCTGAAAAGATCGCACTGCGTTTCATAGCCGAAGACGGCGATCAACCGCTCAGTTACCGGGAGCTGGACGAGCGTGCACGAGCCCTGGCTGTACAGATGCGCCAGCATGCCGCTTCGGGAGCGCGGGCGGTGTTGTTGCTGCCGAGTGGTCCAGATTACGTCACCGCTTTTTTCGCTTGCCTCTATGCGAACATTATTGCCGTTCCGGCCTATCCGCCAGAATCGGTACGCCCGCAGCATTTGATGCGCCTGCGCGCTATTCTCGACGATGCCGAGCCGAGCCTGGTACTGACCGATTCGACTCTGATCGAGGCTCTGCGCCCAGCCTGCGAGCGTAGCAACGGTGAGTCGCCACTGCTGCTGGCGGTCGATCAGGTGCCGAGCGCGCTGGCCGAACAATGGCAACTACCGACGCTGCGTGACGACGACATCGCCTTTCTGCAATACACCTCTGGCTCCACGTCGACTCCCAAGGGGGTACAGGTCACTCAGGGCAACCTGTTGGCCAATGAGCGGCTGATTCGCCACGGGCTGTCGATTAGCGATGACGATGTGATGGTCAGCTGGCTGCCACTGTTCCATGACATGGGCCTGATTGGCGGTCTGCTGCAACCGATCTACAGCGGCTTTCCCTGCGTATTGATGTCGCCCCGTTACTTTCTCGAACGGCCGCAGCGCTGGCTCGAAGCGATCAGCAAGTACCGGGGGACCATCAGCGGCGGCCCTGACTTTGCCTATCGTCTGTGCTGCGAGCGACTCAAGGAATCCGCGTTTAAAAGCCTCGACCTGAGCTGCTGGCGACTTGCGTATTCCGGCTCCGAGCCGATCCGGCCCGACACGCTGGAACGCTTTGCCAGCCAGTTTGCCGTGGCCGGATTCGACGAAGACGCCTGGTTCGCCAGTTACGGCCTGGCGGAAGCCACGTTGTTCGTCAGCGGCAGTCGGCGTGGTCAAGGTATTGCCCAGATTGAGGTGGATACCCGCGCGCTGGCCGATAACCTCGGTCGCCCGGGCTCCGGCAGCCGTCTGGTCAGCTGTGGCTGGGGCCAGCCACAGCATCCGTTGATGCTGGTTGATCCGGTCAGCACTGAGCCAGTAGCGGAGGGCGGTGTCGGCGAAGTCTGGAGCTCTGGCCCGAGCGTGGCCAGCGGCTACTGGCGCAACCCACAAGCCACCGCCAAGAGCTTCATCGAGCGTGACGGCCGTGTCTGGCTGCGCACCGGCGACCTGGGTTTCATGCACGGCGGTGAGTTGTTCATCACCGGTCGCCTGAAAGACATGATCATTATTCGTGGCCAGAATCTGTACCCGCAGGATCTCGAACGCTGCGTTGAAGAAGAAGTGGACGTGGTGCGCAAGGGCCGCGTTTCGGCGTTCGCCATTGAGCATGATGGCAATGAAGGGATTGGCATCGCGGCAGAAATCGGCCGCAGCGTGCGCAAGCTGGTGCCTGCCGAGGCGTTGATCAAGGCCATCAGTGAGGCTGTGGCAGAGCGTTTTCAGGAAGTCCCTGTGTTGATCGCGCTGCTTGAGCCGGGTGCCTTGCCAAAAACGTCCAGCGGCAAACTGCAACGCTCAGCCTGTCGCCAGGGTCTGGCCGACGGCAGTGTCGCCAGCTATGCCGTACAGCGTGCCGGGCAGATGCTCGACGACTCGAAGCAGGACAATACGCCGCTCAGCGCTGCCGAGCAGGCCATGGCCGAGCTGTGGGCGCAGGTACTGGATGCGCCTGTGACGCAGCGTGAAGCTAACTTCTTTGCCTTGGGCGGTAACTCGATCAAGGCCGCGCAACTGATGGCTCGACTGCGTGAACGCGAAGGTCGCGCAGTGGAGTTGCGCCTGTTGTTCGAGGCGCCACAACTGGACGCTTTCGTCGCCGCGCTGGACAGCCAGCCACAGCACTCGGTCGTCCCCGTCGCGCTGCTCGACCGTCAGGGTCCATTGCTGCCATCTGCTGCCCAGCAGCGTTTGTGGTTCCTGTGGAAGCTCGAACCACACAGCGCCGTGTACAACATTGGCGGCCGCTTGCGGCTGCGTGGTCAGCTTAATCTGGCTGTATTGCAGGAGGCTTTTACGGCCTTGTTGCAACGGCATGAAGTGCTTCGCAGTCGTTTTGTCGAGTCCGAAAACGGCGAGGTAACGCTGCAGTTTGCCGCGCCCGGTGCGGTCCCGCTCAGCGAGGTCAACCTCGGTTCCCTAGCCGACGCCGAGCTTGAAATCGAAGCCCGTGCCGATGCCGAGCGTTTTATCGCTGAGCCCTTCGATCTGGCCAACGGTCCGTTGCTGCGTCTGCGTTTGCAGCAGCTGGACACTGACCGCCAGCAGCTGTTGCTGTGTGTGCATCACATCGTGGCCGATGGCTGGTCGCTGAACCTGCTGCTCGGGGAATTCACCGAGCTGTACAGTGCCCGTCTGCAAGGTCGTGAAGCCACTATCGCGCCCTTGTCACGCCAATACCTGGACGTCGCCGAGGCCCAGCGCCAGCAACTGCAAGCCGGTGAGGGCGAGCGTCAGTTGCAGTGGTGGAAAGAGCGCCTCGGCACCCGGCATGTGCCGCTGGAGCTGCCTTTTGCCTTGCCTTACCAGCCACAGCAAAGCCGCCGTGCCGCGTTCATTGACGATGAACTGGGCGCTGATTTGAGTGCCAGACTCGGCCAGTTGGCACTGCGCCATGGCGTTACCCCGGCAATGCTGCTGCTGGCCGCCTTCAATCTGTTGTTGCAGCGCTACAGCGCAACCCACGACTTGCGCGTGGGCCTGACCCAGGCGGGACGCGAAAGTCTGGACAGCGAAGCGTTGGTAGGTTTCTTTGTTAATCTGCTGGTTTTGCGTTGCGAACTGCCTGCGGGTCTTACCCTGGCAGACCTGCTGCATCAGGTGCGAGACAACGTGCTGCAGGCGCAGGCGCATCAGTCTTTGCCGTTCGAACAATTGGTGGAGGCCTTGCACCCGGAGCGTGGTCACGGCCGTCATCCGCTGTGCCAGGTGGCCTTCGATTATCAGTGGCAAACCCGTGCCGCGGACAACCTCAGCGGCTTGCAGGTCGACGCGCTGGAGCAGATCGACCTGCAAACGCCGTTCGATCTGGTGTTGCGTGTGCGTGAAAGCCATGATGGCCTGCGTTTGAACTTCTGCTATGCCAGCGAGGGCTATGCCGCCGCAGGCATGCAGCGTCTGGCGAGTAACTTCCGGCGCCTGCTGCAAACCCTGCTGCAGCAGCCTGCTGATCAGCCGCTGCAAGCCTCGGCATGGCTGCCCGAAAGCGAATGGCATGACACCGCCGATTGGCCAGTGCAGGCTTTTACCCCGCTGAGCGAACGGATTGCCGAGCAGTGTCTGGCGCTGGGCGACCGCCCAGCCCTGATTGATCCGCAGCATCAGCTCAGTTTTACCCAGTTGGAAACGCGTTCCAACGCACTGGCGAATCACCTCATCGCCCAAGGCATTGGCGCCGAAGTACGCGTCGGTGTGGCCCTGCCGCGTGGAGTGGAAATCCCTCTGGCCCTGCTGGCGGTCATGAAAGCCGGGGGCGCCTATGTACCGCTGGATATCGACTACCCGCGTGAACGTCTGACGTGGTTGATACAGGACGCCGGTATTCACTGGGTACTGACCCACAGCAGCTTGCGCGACCGGTTGTCTCTGCCGGACGGGGTGCTGAGTCTGGAGCTTGATCGACTGGACCTGACCCGCGAATCGACGCAGCGCCCGGCAGTCACCGTCGAGACGCAAAACCTCGCGTACCTGATCTACACCTCGGGTTCGACTGGCCAGCCAAAAGGGGTGGCGGTCGCCCACGGTGAAATCGCCATGCATTGCCAGGCGATTGGTCAGCGTTATGCGATGAGCGCTGCCGACCGTGAGCTGATTTTCATGTCCTTTGCGTTCGACGGTGCTCACGAGCGCTGGCTGACGGCGCTGTCGCACGGGGCCAGTGTGTTGATTCGTGGTGACGAGCTGTGGACCGCCGAGCAAACCCTGAATCAACTGCGTGACCATTCGGTGAGCGTGGCGGCTTTCCCTCCGGCTTATCTGTTGCAGTTGGCCGAGGAGGCCGCTCGCCAAGGTCCTGTGCCGAGCATGCGGATCTATTGCTTTGGCGGCGACGCCGTGCCCGAAGCCAGTTTCGAACTTGCTCGGCGGCACCTCAAGGCTGAACATCTGATCAATGGCTATGGCCCGACAGAAACAGTGGTCACGCCTCTCTTGTGGAAGGCCGATGCCAGCGCCCAGTGCGGCGCGGCGTATGCGCCGATTGGCGAAGTGGTCGGCGCGCGTCGCCTGTATGTGCTCGATGATCAGTTGCAGCCTCTGCCACGTGGCGTCGCAGGTGAGCTGTACATCGGCGGTGAAGGCTTGGCGCGGGGTTATCACCAGCGTCCGGCAATGACCGCCGAGCGTTTTATTGCTGATCCGTTCAGCGCTGCTGGCGGCCGTTTGTACCGGACCGGTGACCGGGTTCGACTGCGTGAAGACAACGCCATGGACTATTTGGGGCGTGTCGACCAACAGGTGAAAATTCGTGGCTTCCGGATCGAGCCGGGGGAAATCGAAGCGCGCCTGCAAGCGCTGCCGGGCGTTCATGCGGCGGCGGTATGCGCCCGTGAGTCGGTGCAGGGCCTGCAACTGGTGGGCTACGTAGTTGCCGTAAGCGGTCAGCCATTGAGTACCGACAGCTTGAAAACGGCCCTGCGCGATCAGGTGCCGGACTACATGGTGCCTGCACACATTCTGTTGCTCGACAGCCTGCCGCTGAACATCAACGGCAAGCTGGACCGCAACGCGCTGCCGGAACCGCAAGGGCAGGGTGCCGAATTCGTTGCGCCACTGGACGGCATCGAATGCCAGGTCGCTGCGATCTGGAGTGAGGTGCTCGGCGTGGCGCGTGTCGGTCGTCAGGATGATTTCTTCGATCTGGGTGGGCACTCGCTTCTGGCGACTCAGGTAGTGTCGCGGATCAAGCGTGACCTGGGCCTGGAGTGCCCGTTGCGTACCCTGTTCGAATGCTCACGGTTGAACGAGTTCGCGGCGCGACTGGCTGCCCAGGATGTCTCGGTCAGCACCCACTCAGTGCTGCGAGCCCTGCCGCGCAATGGCGCGATGCCGCTGTCAGCCGCTCAGAGCCGCCTGTGGTTCTTCTGGCAGATGGAACCGCAAAGCGCGGCCTACAACGTGCCCGGCGCGCTGCGTTTGCGCGGTGCGCTGGATCTTGCCGCGCTGCGTCGCGCTTTCGAAGCGCTGGTACAGCGTCACGAGACCCTGCGTACTCGTTTCGACGAAATCGACGGCCATCCATTTCAGGTCATCGAACCTGCGCAAGCTTTGCCGCTGGTCGAACACGACCTGTCTGGCGTCGTTGATGCTGAACTGCAAGCACGACAGTTGGCGGCAACCGAAGCGATGCAACCCTTCGATTTACGCCAGGGACCGTTGCTGCGTCTAAGCCTCATTCGTTTGGGTGACGATCACCACGTGTTGCTGTTGACCATGCACCACATGGTCTCCGATGGCTGGTCGATCCGGGTACTGGTCAATGAGTTCAGCGAGCTTTATGGCGCATTCACGGCGCAGCGCGAACCGGTTCTGGCTCCGTTGTCGGTTCAATACGCCGACTATGCCCAGTGGCAACGCGAGCTATTGGCCAGCGCCGAGGGCGCGCGGCAGCTTGCCTGGTGGAAGGAGCGGCTGGGCACTGACCAGATCGTGCTCGAACTGGCGACCGATCGTCCGCGCCCTGCCGTACAAAGCTACCGTGGCGCAAGCCTGGGCTTTGAACTGGACGGCGAGCTTGGTACTCACCTCAAGGCGTTGGCCAAAGCGCATGACGTGACGTTGTTCATGCTGCTGCTGGCCGCTTACGGTGTCTTGCTGAGGGGCTACAGCGGTCAGCGTGACCTGCGTATTGCGGTGCCGGTGGCCAGTCGGCAGCAGATGGAAACCGAAGGCCTCATCGGCTTCTTCGTCAACACTCAGGTCATGCCGTGCCACATAGACGACTCAGCCAGCTTTGCTGCGCTGCTCGCCGAAACCCGTCAACTGGCACTCGGCGCCCAGGCCAATCAGGACTTGCCGTTCGAACAACTGGTAGAAGCCTTGCAGCCCGAACGCAGCCTGGCGCATAACCCGTTGGTGCAGGTGAAGTTCAACTTCGGCTTCGATGTGAGCGTCCTGCCGAATGCCGGCGACCTGCGGCTTGAGCTGTTCAGTGAAGAGCAATACGGCGCACGGTTCGACCTCGCGCTGGACATGGCCGAAGGGCAGGACAATGTGCTGCGCGGCAGCTTTGTCTATGCCAGCGACTTGTTTGATGCACCAAGCGTGGCGGCCATCGCGCAGACCTTCCGCCAGTTGCTCGTCCGTCTCTGCGAAGCACCGGCATGTCCGTTGTCCGAGCTGCCGCTGGCGGTATTGGGCGAGGCTGCCGAGTTGCGCGGCGAACTGCAGGAGTGGCCGTTCAGCGATGTGTTGGCCGGGTTCGCCGCTCAGGTCGTGACACGGCCAGAGGCGATTGCCGTGCAGGCCTGGGATGGTCAGTTGAGTTATGCCCAGCTTGATGCCGCGAGCAATCGGCTGGCGCACCGCTTGCAGGCTGCCGGTGTGCAACCGGGCGACCGCGTGGCGCTGTGTCAGGCGCGCAGCAGCCAGTGGGTGCTGATGTTGTTGAGCGTCATGAAGGCGGGGGCGGCGTACGTGCCACTGGACCCGGCGCTGCCGCTGGCGCGACTGCAACGTCTGGTGGTCGAGAGCGACGCACGCTGTGTGTTGCTCGGTGATCCTGCGCGGCTGACCAGCTTCGGCGATGCGGCACTGTTGGTCGATGCTGGCAGCGAGAACGGTTTCTCCGACGCCGCACTGTCACTGCCTGTCGATGTTACCAACGCAGCCTACGTGATTTTTACCTCCGGCTCGACCGGACAACCCAAGGGCGTGGTGGTCAGCCACGGCGCATTGGCCAACTACGTTCAAGGTATTCAGGCACGTCTGGATCTGCAGCCCGGGCAGGGCATGGCGATGGTCTCATCCGTGGCCGCTGACCTGGGCAACACCACGCTGTTCGGGGCGCTGTGCTCCGGTGGCCGCCTGTGTCTGGCCAGCCAGGATGATGTAGCGGATGCCGAATGTTTTGCCGCCTTCATGCAACAGCATGCGGTGGATGTACTGAAAATTGTTCCCGGTCATCTCAGCGGTTTGCTCGCCGCACTGCCCGAAGCCCGTCTGCTGCCGCGTCAACTGCTGATAGTGGGCGGCGAAGCGTGCGACCGCAGTCTGTTGCAACAGGTGCGGGAGCTGGCACCGGCTTGCCGCATCGTCAATCACTATGGCCCGAGCGAAGCGACGGTTGGTGTCTTGACCCATGAACTGACGCATGACGCCGAACTGCCGTTGGGCGCGCTGGCAATCGGTCGACCATTGCCCAACTGCCACGTGCGGATTGTCGACGAGTACCGCAACCCGTTGCCGGTTGGCGTGCCGGGTGAGTTGTTGATTGGAGGTGCCGGGTTGGCTGATGGCTACCTGAGCCAGCCTGAGTTGAGCGCCGAGTATTTTGTGCACATCGACGGTAAGCGTCTGTACCGCAGCGGTGACCGCGTGCGCCTGCGCCATGACGGCCTGATCGAGTTCCTCGGACGTCTCGATGAGCAGGTCAAGATTCGCGGTTACCGGGTTGAGCTGGGGGAAATTACCCAGGCCCTGAAAGCGCTGCCCGGCGTCAGTGCCGCGCTGGTACTGGCCGAGCGCGAAGCCGAGGGGCCATTGCGCCTGTTGGCATGGTGCGTCAGCAGTGCTGGTAACGCTGAAAGCCTGCGTCAGGCACTGGCGGAGCAAGTCCCGGAATACATGCTGCCTGCACAGTTGATGCTGCTGCCGAGCATTCCATTGACTGCCAACGGCAAGGTTGATCGCCAGGCGCTGCCGCGTGGCCCGGTGGTGGAGGCTGGCAGTGCGCAGGAAACGGCGATGAGCGAACTGGAAAGCCAGTTGGCCGACATCTGGCAAGCCGTGCTGAAGATCGAAGCGGTGCGTGCCGAAGACAACTTCTTCGAACTGGGCGGCGACTCGATTCTCAGCCTGCAAATCATTTCGCGCATTCGCAAGCTGGGTTACAAACTCAGCCCCAAACAGCTCTTCGAGCGTCAAAGCGTCCGCCAACTGGCGCAGTGGCTGGAAAGTCGCGGCCCGGCCAAACCGGTGGCGACAGCAGCCGCAGCTGCGGTGGCCGTCAGTGGCGAGTTGCCGTTGGCGCCGGTGCAGGCGCGGTTCTTCGAGCGTGTTCACAGTGATCAACGCAATCACTGGAACCAGGCAATCTTGCTGCAGCCCAAATCGCCGCTGGACCTGGACAACCTGACGCGTGCGCTTCACTGGTTGCTCGGTCAGCACGACAGCCTGCGCTTGCGCTTCGACAGTCACACCCAGCCTGTGCGGCAGGTCTATGCCGAGCCGGGTTTGCTGGACCTGACGCTGCTGTGGCGTCGCCGTGCCAGTGATGAGCAGACTCTGGAACGCCTGTGTGACCAGGCGCAACGCAGCCTTGACCTGAACGCAGGCCCGTTGCTGCGAGCAATGCATGTCAGCCTGGAAGATGGCAGCGAGCGCCTGTTACTGGTTATTCATCACCTGGCGGTAGACGGTGTGTCGTGGCGGGTGCTGCTGGAAGACCTCGAAAGCGCCTACCGTCAATTACTGGCAGGCAAGGCTCCGGCGCAACTGGTTAAAAGTGACAGCTATCAGGCCTGGACCCAGCGTCAGCATGCCTTCGCCAACAGCGCCGAGTTGCACGCCGAACTGGGGTACTGGCAGGCGCAGTTGCAAGACGCTCCGGCGTTGCCGCAGACGCGTAGCGATGCCCGGACCACTTGGCGTGAAGCTGCGCAGGCGAGTTTCAGCCTGGACAGCGAAGCTACCCGGCAACTGCTTGGCCCGGCTCAGCAGGCGTACCGCACCCAGATCAACGACCTGTTACTTACCGCACTGGCCCGTGCGCTGTGCAGTTGGAGCGGTGCCGAACAGGCTCTGATCGAACTGGAAGGTCATGGCCGAGATGCTTTTGATCAGCATGCGGCACTGGACCTGAGCCGCAGCGTGGGCTGGTTCACCAGTCTTTACCCTGTGCGCCTTAGCCCTCAAGGCGATGCCGCTGCATCGTTGAAAGCCATCAAAGAGCAGTTGCGTGGCGTGCCACGTGCCGGCATCGGTTACGGCTTGCTGCGCTACCTCAGCCCACTGGGGGCGCAGTTACAAGAGCTGCCGCCAGCACGAGTAACCTTCAATTACCTGGGGCAGTTCGACCAGCAGTTCACTGATTCGGCATTCCTCCCGGCCAAAGAGTCGGTCGGCCGCAGCCATGCCGATGACGCGCAATTGGGCAATTGGCTGGTGTTCAACGGCAAAGTGCTCGGCGGTTGTCTGCAGTTGGAGTTGCATTACAGCCGCGAGATGTTCGACGCCGCACTGATCGATCAATTGTTGAGCGTGCTGCAGGCAGAGCTTCAAGGTTTGTTGCAGCACTGTCTGCAAGCCGCTCCGGCGTTGACCCCGAGTGACGTACCACTGGCGGGCCTGGATCAGGCCATGCTGGACAGCTTGCCAGTCGACGCCAGCAACCTGGAAGACCTGTATCCGCTGGCTCCGATGCAGCAGGGCATGCTGTTCCACGCCCTTGATGTGCCGGGCTCGGCGCTCTACGTCAACCAACTGCGCGTGGACCTGGACAACCTCGACGAAGCCCGCTTCGTGGCGGCCTGGCAGCAGGTTCTGAGTCGCCATGCCACGCTGCGCAGTGGCTTCCTGACTGAAGGCCTTGAAGTGCCGTTGCAGTTCGTGTTGCGCCACGCCGAACTGCCGGTGGAGCATTTCGACTGGCGCGAGCGCAGCACCGACCGGGCAGCGCTCGACGCATTGGCTGACAGTCAGCGGCAACGCGGCTTTGACCTGACGCGTCCGCCCTTGCAGCGTCTGGCACTGGTACGTCTCGGTGAGCGGCGCTTCCACTTGCTGTGGACCTGTCATCACCTGTTGCTGGACGGCTGGAGCAGCGCCCGCTTGATCGGTGAAGTGCTGGCCGCTTATCAGGGCAGCAGCCTGCCGCCGGTAGCGGGCCGTTACCGTGATTACATCGCGTGGTTGCAGGTGCAGGATGCCAGCCTCGGTGAGCGCTTCTGGCGTCAGCGTCTGGCGGGTTTTGACGAGCCGACGCTGTTGGCGACTGCCTGCGCGGGCAGCTATGTCGTGGAACCGACGCGCGAGGTGCGCAGCCAGTTCGATGCCGTCGCCAGTCAGCGTTTGCAGCAGTTTGCCCAGCAACAGCGCGTGACCCTCAATACCCTGTTGCAAGGGGCGTGGCTGTTGCTGCTGCAACGCTACAGCGGTCGGTCGCGGGTAGCCTTCGGGGCCACTGTGGCCGGGCGTCCGGGAAATCTACCGGGTGCCGAGGACATGCTCGGGCTGTTCATCAATACCCTGCCCATCGTCCAGCAACCGCAGGCCGCTCAGTCACTGGGTGACTGGCTGCGTGAATTGCAGGCCTACAACCTGGAGGTGCGCGAGTTCGAACACAGCCCGCTGTACGACATTCAGCGCTGGGCCGGGCGTGGTGGTCAGGCGTTGTTCGACAGCATTCTGGTGTTCGAGAACTTCCCAATGGATGCCGCACTCACGCATTCGACGGCAGGTGAAGACGGCCTGCGTATCCTCGGTCATCAGCCGGTGGACTCCACCAACTACGCGCTGACCCTGGTCGCCAGTGCCGGTGAGTGCCTGGATGTGCGTTACGGCTACCGGTCCGAGCGCTTCTGCGCCAGCCAGGTCGAGCGTCTGCGTGAGCATTTCGAGTGCCTGCTGCTGAGCTTTTGTGGCAGCGCCGAGCAAGCAGTGGCGCACTTGCCGATGCTGGCCGCGACTGAGCGCGAACAGTTGCTCCACGGCTGGAACGACACCGCTGCTGACTTCCCTGATCAGGTGCAACTGCAAAGCCTGATCGAACAGCAAGTCGCTGCAACGCCCGATGCTTTGGCCGTGCAGTTCGGCAATCAGCAACTGAGCTACCGCGAACTCAACGCACGCGCCAACCAACTGGCTCGCTGGCTGCGCGAGCAGGGTGTAGGCCCGGACTCGCTGGTCGGTGTGTGCGCCGAGCGTTCGCTGGAACTGGTGCTGGCCTTGCTGGCCATCGTCAAGGCCGGTGGTGCTTACGTGCCGATGGACCCGGACTACCCGCGTGAACGTCTGGAACACATGCTTGGCGACAGCGGTGTGCAACTGTTGCTGACCCAGCAGCACTTGCTTGAGCAACTGCCCGCCAGTGCCGCGCAGATCTTCTGCCTGGACAGCCAGTGGCCTGAGTTGCAGGCGCTGGCCGCCAGCGATCTACCAACCCTGGGCAGCCCGCAAAACCTGGCGTATCTGATTTACACCTCCGGCTCCACCGGCAAACCCAAGGGTGCAGGCAACAGCCATGCGGCGCTGATCAACCGTTTGCACTGGATGCAGAAGGCTTATCAGCTGGATCACACCGACCGCATCCTGCAAAAGACCCCGTTCAGTTTCGACGTGTCGGTCTGGGAGTTCTTCTGGCCGTTACTGACCGGCGCTGCGCTGGTGGTGGCAGAACCCGGAGCGCATCGCGACCCGCTGGAATTGCGTCGTGTGATCAACGAAGGTCAGGTCAGCGTGCTGCACTTTGTGCCGTCGATGCTGCAAGCCTTTGTCATCTCCGGCGAGCTGGAACACTGCCCGTCACTGAAACAGGTGATGTGCAGCGGCGAGGCGCTGCCTTACGAGCTGCAACAGCAGTTCCGCCAGCGCCACAGTGCACAACTGCACAATCTTTATGGCCCGACCGAAGCGGCCATCGACGTCAGTTACTGGGCCTGCGATGAAGAAAATGATCGGCATCAGGTACCGATTGGCCGACCTATCGACAACCTGCGGCTGTACATCCTTGATGCGTTCCTGGAGCCCGTGCCGCAAGGTGTAGCGGGCGAGTTGTACATCGGCGGCGTGGGCCTGGCGCGGGGTTATCACCTGCGTCCGGGGCTGACCGCCGAGCGTTTCGTGGCCGACCCCTTCACGTCGGGCGAGCGCCTGTACCGTACCGGCGACCTGGCTCGCTGGCGCGCAGACGGCGCCATCGAATACGTCGGGCGTATCGATCATCAAGTGAAGATCCGCGGATTGCGTATCGAACTGGGTGAAATCGAAGCCCGCCTGCAAGGGCTGGAATCGGTCGAAGAGGCCGTGGTGATTGCCCGCGACACGCCGCAAGGCAAGCAACTGGTGGGCTATGTGGTGGTTCATGGCACTGAAGGCAACGACAGCGAGAGCCTGCGCCGTGAACTGCTGGAGCACCTGCCGGAATACATGGTGCCTGCGCAGATTCTAGTGCTGTCCGCCATGCCGCTGTCGCCTAACGGCAAGCTGGACCGCAAGGCCTTGCCGGCACCGGAATTCGCTTCCAGCCCGCGTGGTTATGTCGCGCCGGGCACTGAGCTTGAGCAGCAACTGGTTGATATCTGGCAGAGCGTGCTGGGGATCGAAAAGGTCGGCATCACTGACGACTTCTTCGAACTGGGCGGGCACTCGCTGCTCCTCACTCAGGTCGGCATGACCCTGCGCAAGCGTCTGAATGTGGAGTTGCCGCTGCACCGATTGTTCGAATTGAGCTCCATCCAGGCGTTGGCCGCTCACCTGCAGGCTCAGCCTGACGCTGCGCAAAATAAACAGGTTGATCTGGACCTGATGGACGAGTTGCTGGGCGAGTTGGAGAATTTTTGATGAGTAACACCGAACAACAGAAGTTGCAGCAGGTTGCCGAACGCCTGGCCGCTCTGCCGGAAGACCGCCAGCTTATTTTCCTGCGTCAACTGGGCGAAAAAGGTGTGCGCCTGGAGCGCCTGCCGATTGTGCGTCAGCCGTGTGAACAGGCGCCGCTGTCGGCTGCGCAAAGTCGCTTGTGGTTTCTGTGGCAGATGGAACCGCACAGCGCGGCCTACAACATCCCGGCGGCAGTCCGGCTGCGCGGTGAGCTGGACGAAGATGCGTTGCAACGCAGCTTTGCGGCCCTGATCGCCCGGCACGAAAGCCTGCGCACGCTGTTTCGCGAAATAGAGGGAGAGCACGGCTCGCAAGCGGTTCAGGTAATACTGCCGAGCCTTGATCCCGAGCTGCAACGCTTTGATCTGAGTGCGCTGCCCGTTGAACAGCGCGAGCCGCGTGCCCGTGAACAACTGGAACACGCGGCCCGGCAACCCTTTGATCTGAGCACTGGGCCGCTGCTGCGTCTGGCGCTTATTCGGCTCGATGCTCGCGAACACATCCTGCTGCTGACACTGCACCATATCGTCTCTGACGGTTGGTCAATGGGCGTGCTGACTGACGAGTTCGCCAGTCTGTACACCGCGCACGTCAGCGGTGCGGCAGCACAATTGGAAGCCTTGCCGGTGCAGTACGCCGACTATGCGCGCTGGCAGCGCTTGTGGATGGCGGCCGGTGAAGGTGATCGCCAGTTGGATTACTGGACCCGTCAACTGGGCGGCGAAGCGCTGGTGCTGACCCTGCCCAGTGACCGCCCACGCCCGGCTGTGCAGAGCTACCGTGGCGCGGCGCTGGACTTCCAGCTGCCGGCAGCCTTGAGCAGCGGCCTGCGCGAACTGGCTCGCAGCCAGGGCGCAACGCTGTTCATGCTGTTGCTGGCGGCGTATCAAGTGCTGCTGTTTCGTTACAGCGGCCAGCGTGAACTGCGGGTCGGTGTGCCCGTGGCCAACCGTGGTCGGGGGGAGAGTGAACGGCTGATCGGCTTCTTCGTCAACACTCAGGTGTTGGGCACGGAGATGAACGAGCACGAAACCTTCGTCGCGTTTCTGGACCGCACCCGGCAGGCGGTACTCGGTGCTCAGGCCCATCAGGACTTGCCGTTCGAGCGTCTGGTGGAGGCTTTGCAGCCAGAGCGCAGCCTCAGCTACAACCCGTTGTTTCAGGTGGCCTACAACCATTTGCCAAGTCAGCGCGACGGCTTGCGCGAACTGCCTTCAGCCGATGGTCGCGGGTTGACCCTGGAAAGCCTCGAACTGGACGTTGGCATCGCCAAGTTCGACCTGATGCTGAGCACCGAAGAGAGCCGTGATGGCCTGGTGCGCGGTCAGTTTGGCTACGCCACCGATTTGTTCGATACCGCGAGCATTGCGCAGATGCGCGAGCATTTCCTGCACCTGCTGCAGGCGCTGCTCACAGATCCACGCCAGGTCGTGGGCCGCTTGCCGATGCTCTCGGGCAATGATCGCGAACAGTTGCTCCACGGCTGGAACGACACTGCCGCGGACTTCCCTGATCAGGTGCAACTGCAAAGTCTGATCGAAGAGCAAGTCGCTGCAACGCCGGATGCTTTGGCCGTGCAGTTCGGCAATCAGCAACTGACCTACCGCGAACTCAACGCACGCGCCAACCAACTGGCTCTCTGGCTGCGCGAGCAGGGTGTAGGCCCGGACGTGCTGGTCGGTGTGTGCGCCGAGCGTTCGCTGGAACTGGTGCTGGCCTTGTTGGCCATCGTCAAGGCGGGTGGTGCTTACGTGCCGATGGACCCGGACTATCCGCGTGAACGTCTGGAACACATGCTCGGCGACAGCGGTGTGCAACTGTTGCTGACCCAGCAGCACTTGCTTGAGCAACTGCCCACCAGTGCCGCGCAGACCTTCTGCCTGGACAGCCAGTGGCCTGAGTTGCAGGCGCTGGATCCCGGCGACCTGCCAACCCTCGGCAGCCCGCAAAACCTGGCGTATCTGATTTACACCTCCGGCTCCACCGGCAAACCCAAGGGTGCAGGCAACAGCCATGCGGCGCTGATCAACCGTCTGCACTGGATGCAGAAGGCGTATCAGCTGGATCACACCGACCGCATCCTGCAAAAGACTCCGTTCAGTTTCGACGTGTCGGTCTGGGAGTTCTTCTGGCCGTTGCTGACCGGCGCTGCGCTGGTGGTGGCAGAACCGGGTGCGCATCGCGACCCGCTGGAATTGCGTCGTGTGATCAACGAAGGTCAGGTCAGCGTGCTGCACTTTGTGCCGTCGATGCTGCAAGCCTTTGTCATCTCCGGCGAGCTGGAACACTGCCCGTCACTGAAACAGGTGATGTGCAGCGGCGAAGCGCTGCCTTACGAGCTGCAACAGCAGTTCCGCCAGCGCCACAGAGCACACCTGCACAATCTTTATGGCCCGACCGAAGCGGCCATCGACGTCAGTTACTGGGCCTGCGATGAAGAAAATGATCGGCATCAGGTACCGATTGGCCGACCTATCGACAACCTGCGGCTGTACATCCTTGATGCGTTCCTGGAACCCGTGCCGCAAGGCGTGGCAGGCGAGTTGTACATCGGCGGCGTGGGCCTGGCGCGGGGTTACCACCTGCGGCCGGGGCTGACCGCCGAGCGCTTCGTGGCCGACCCCTTCACTGCGGGCGAACGGCTGTATCGCACCGGCGACCTGGCTCGCTGGCGCGCAGACGGCGCCATCGAATACGTCGGGCGTATCGATCATCAAGTGAAGATCCGCGGATTGCGTATCGAACTGGGTGAAATCGAAGCCCGCCTGCAAGGGCTGGAATCGGTCGAAGAGGCCGTGGTGATTGCCCGCGACACGCCGCAAGGCAAGCAACTGGTGGGCTATGTGGTGGTTCATGGCACTGAAGGCAACGACAGCGAGAGCCTGCGCCGTGAACTGCTGGAGCACCTGCCGGAATACATGGTGCCTGCGCAGATTCTAGTGCTGCCCGCCATGCCGCTGTCGCCTAACGGCAAGCTGGACCGCAAGGCCTTGCCGGAGCCTGACCTCAGCCAGCAACAGAAGCAATACCAGGCGCCGCGTGATGAGCGCGAGACCCTGCTGGCAGAGATCTGGCAGTCGGTTCTGGGCATTGAGCGGGTCGGTATCGACGACAATTTCTTCGAGTTGGGCGGCGATTCCATTGTCTCGATTCAGGTGGTCAGCCGTGCCCGTCAGGCTGGTCTGCAACTGAGCCCGAAAGACCTGTTCCTGCACCAGACCCTCAAAGCCCTGGCCGCCGTTGCGCGTCAGGGTGACAGTGTGGCCGTGGTCAACGCACCTGCCAGCGGCCGCACGCCGTTACTGCCGATCCAGCACTGGTTCTTCGAACAGCAACTGCCACATCGCGCACACTGGAACCAGTCGGTATTGCTTGGTTGCCAGCAAACACTGGACAGCGCCGTGCTGGAGCGCGCCCTCGGGCACGTCTGCCAACTGCATGATGGTTTGCGCCTGCGTTTCGGCACTGAGCCGAGCAGTGCCGAATATGCCGTCTACGAACACGATCCCGAGCTGCTGTGGATTCGTCAGGCCGCAGATGCCGACGAATTGCTGATGCACTGCGAGGCGGCCCAGCGCAGCCTGGATTTAAGCCAGGGCTCACTGTTGCGTGCGCTGCTGGTGGAATTGGCTGATGGCAGCCAGCGCTTGCTGTTGGTGATTCATCACTTGGTGGTAGATGGCGTTTCCTGGCGAGTACTGCTGGAAGACCTGCAGACGGCTTACCGGCAACTGGCGAGCGGAGTCAGCGTGCAACTGCCACCGCGCAGCAGCTCGTTCCAGCAATGGGCCGAGCGGCTGGCGGCCCATGCCCACAGCGCCGAAATGAGCGCCGAACTGAAATACTGGCAGACCAGCCTGCAAGGTCCGAGCGGTGATTTACCAGCGCGTGACCCACAGGCCAGCCTGAGCGGACGCCATGCGCGCACGCACCGTGTTGAGCTGGATGCCGCGACCACCGCCGCCTTGTTGCAGCAGGCCCCTGCGGTGTTCCGCACGCAGGTCAACGACCTGCTGCTCACCGCCCTGACCCGCAGTCTGTGCGCCTGGACGGGCGAAACCTCGGCGCTGGTGCAGCTCGAAGGACATGGCCGCGAAGCACTGTTCGACGACCTCGATCTAAGCCGTACGGTCGGCTGGTTCACCAGCCTGTTTGCCCTGCGCCTGCACGACGGAGGTGAGCCGATAGCAACGCTGAAGTCGGTCAAGGAACAACTGCGTGGCGTACCGCAGCGTGGCGTGGGTTATGGTCTGCTGCGTTACTTGGGTGGCGAAGGGCAAAGCCTGGCCGCACTGCCGCAGGCGCGGGTCACGTTTAACTATCTGGGGCAGTTTGACCACAGTTTTGGCAGCGATGCTTTGTTCCAGCCTGCCAGCGAAAAATCGGGCGCCAACCGTGATGCCGAGGGTGCGCTGAGCAACTGGCTGAGCGTCGATGGCCAGGTCTTTGGCGGCAAGTTGAGCCTGCGCTGGACGTACAGCACAGCGATGTTCGATGACACAGCTATCGAGGCGCTGGCTCAGTCTTATCTCGAGCAATTGCAGGGTTTGATTGCACTGTGCCTGGAGGAAGGCGCGGGCGGTGTCACACCGTCTGACTTCCCGTTGGCAGGCGTGGAGCAAACGCAGCTTGATGCCTTGCCGCTGGCCGCTCGGCAAATCGAAGACCTTTACCCACTGGCACCAATGCAACAGGGCATGCTGTTCCATGCCTTGTATGAAAACGAGGGTGGGGTTTATGTCAACCAGTTACGCGTCGACATCGACGGTGTTGATGCCGAGCGCTTCCGTACGGCGTGGCAGGCTGCGCTGGACAGCCACGACAATTTGCGCGCGAGCTTCCTTTGGGAAGGTCTGGCGCAACCGCTGCAATTGATTCATCGGCAACTCAAACTGCCGCTGGAAGTGCTCGACTGGCGCCATCGCGACGATCAGGCCATCGCCCTTGAGGCGCTGGCCCAGGCGCAACGCGCCGCAGGTTTTGCCCTTGATCAGCCGCCATTGCTACGGCTGGTGCTGGTGCGGTGTGACGAGCAGCGTTACCAGTTGATCTATACCCATCACCACATCCTCATGGACGGCTGGAGCAACGCGCAGCTGTTTGCCGAAGTGTTGCAGCGCTACGCCGGGCAAGCCGTCGTAGCCAGTGGTCATTACCGCGATTACATTCAGTGGCTGCAGGGCCGTGATGCGTCCGCCAGCGAGGCTTTCTGGCAGACGCAACTGGCGGTGCTGGACGCGCCGACCCGCTTGGCAGAATGTGTGCCGCAGAGCACTGCGCAGGACGGTTTTGGCCAGGTACAACGCTTGTTGACCGTTGAGCAGGGCGCACGCCTGAGTGCGTTTGCCCGTCAGCACAAAGTCACCGTCAACACCGTGTTGCAGGCGGCCTGGGCGTTGCTGCTACAGCGCTACAGTGGCCAGTCCACTGTGGTCTTTGGCGCGACCGTGGCCGGGCGTCCGGCTGAGCTGGCCGGGATCGAGCAACAATTGGGCCTGTTCATCAACAGCCTGCCAGTGGTGGTCAGCCCGCGTGCCGAACAGCCATTGGCAGATTACCTGCAAGCTTTGCAGGTACAGAACCTGCAACTGCGTGAACACGAACACACCCCGCTGAGCAACATCCAGCGAGCCTTTGCACAGGGCGGCGAGGCGCTGTTCGACAGCCTGCTGGTGTTCGAAAACTACCCGGTTGCCGAGGCCTTGCGTCAGGCTCCGGGCGGTTTGAGTTTTTCCGGCATGCAGGCGCAGGAAAATACTAACTACCCGTTGACGCTGATGGTTGCTCAGGGCGAGCGACTGCGCTTGAACTTTGACTACCGTTGCAGCCATTTCCACGGGGACACCGTGCAGAGCATCGGCGACCAACTGTTGCACCTGCTTTGGCAGTTCTGTGCCGACGGTCGCCAGCCGCTGGGGGAAATCGGCTTGCTGGACAGCAGCGCACGTCAGCGCGTGCTGCGTGATTTCAACGCCAGCGCCATGGACTATCCGCGTCAGGCCTGCCTGCATCATTTGATCGAGCAACAGGCTGCGCTCAATCCCCAGGCGCTGGCCCTGGACGACGGCAGTGCCCGGCTCAGCCACGCGCAGTTGAATGCGCGGGCCAATCGTCTGGCCCGCTGGTTGCGTGCTCAGGGTGCAGGCCCGGATTGTGCGGTCGGTGTTGCACTGGAACGTACTGTGCAGTTGCCTGTGGCGTTGCTGGCGGTGCTCAAGGCTGGCGCTGCGTATGTGCCGCTGGACCCTGAGTTCCCTGCTGAGCGTCTGGCGCACATGCTGGCCGACAGCGAAGTGCGCTTGCTGTTGACCCAAGAGCATTTATTGAGCGAACTGCCGGACAGCCAGGCGCAGGTATTCTGCCTTGACCGCGACTGGTCGCAACTGGACAGTCTGGCCGAGCACGACCTGCGCCCGGACGAATTGCAACGGCCAGTGAACATCGACGACCTGGCGTATGTGATCTACACCTCCGGTTCCACGGGCAAGCCCAAAGGCGTGGCCGTGCGTCATGGCGGGGTGGTCAACTTCATGTCAAGCATGGCTCGGGAACCGGGCCTGACAGGCCGCGACCGGGTGCTGGCGCTGACTTCGCTGTCCTTCGATATTTTCGCCCTGGAACTGTACCTGCCGTTGCTGGTGGGTGGCAGCGTGCAACTGGTGGACCGTGATTGCGCCCGTGACCCGACGCGGCTGCTGGCCACCGTGCTGGAAAAAGGTGTGACAGTGATTCAGGCGACGCCGTCGACCTGGACGCTGCTCAGCGCCCATGAGGATTTCACGCGCCTGCAGGGCTGCCGTTTCTTCTGCGGTGGTGAGGCGCTGTCAGTCGAGTTGGCGGCGGTGCTCAGTGCCCAGGCGGATGAGCTGTGGAACCTCTATGGTCCGACCGAAACCACCATCTGGTCAGCGGCCTGGCGTATCCCTCGTGGCGGTCGGGCGTTGCTCGGCAAGCCGATTGCCAACACCCAACTGTACGTTCTGGATGCGGCACTGCACCCGCTGCCAGCAGGTGTCGCCGGGGAGCTTTATATCGCCGGTGACGGCCTGGCACGTGGTTATCACGCACGGCCGGGGCTGACTGCCGAGCGCTTTGTAGCAGATCCGTTCAACGCGCAGGGCGGTTGTATGTACCGCACCGGTGATCTGGCGCGCTGGAGTCAGGACGGTGTGCTGGAGTATTTCGGGCGTATCGACCATCAGGTCAAAGTGCGTGGTTTCCGTATCGAACTGGGCGAAATCGAGTCGTGCCTGCTGGCGTGCGACGGGGTGCGTGAAGCGGTAGTGATTGCCCGCGAAACTCCATTGGGCAAGCAACTGCTGGGCTACGTCGTCGCTGACGGCGAGGCCGCTATCGGGCCCGAAGAGCTGCGCGCTGCGTTGCAGGCCCAATTGCCGGACTACATGGTGCCTGCACAGGTGATGGTGTTGACACGCATGCCACTGACGCCGAATGGCAAGCTCGACCGCAAGGCCTTGCCAGACCCGGATTTCAGCAGTTTGCAACAGCGTTATCAGGCGCCGCGCAGCGAGCTGGAACTGCGTTTGGCTGAGCTGTGGCAACAGGTACTGGGTCTAAAACAGGTTGGCATCGACGACAACTTCTTCGAGCTGGGTGGCGACTCCATCGTGTCTATCCAGTTGGCTGGCCGCGCACGCCAGGCCGGGCTGCAACTCAGCCCGCGACAACTGTTTGAGCACCCCACCGTCGCCCAGCTGGCACAGGTGATCACTGCTGTGGGCGCGCCTGCAGGGAATAGTGTCAGCGACTCGACGCCTGCACACACTGGGCATTTCCCGCTGGCGCGTCTGGACGCCGGGCAGATCGAGAAGCTGGGACTGGACCTGAATCAGGTCGAGAACCTTTACCCGCTGTCACCGATGCAGCAGGGCATGTTGTTCCATGCGCTGGACAATCCGGGGTCCGGTCTGTACGTCAATCAGATCAGCGTGCCGGTAGAAGGCCTCTACAGCACGCGCTTCGCCCAGGCCTGGCGCCGCGCCGTAGCTCGCCACGACACGCTGCGCAGTGGTTTCATCTGGCAGAGCGGCCTGCGTGAACCGTTGCAGGTGGTGTATGCCACTGCCCCGGCGCAGTTGCGCCTGCGTGACGATGTGCAGGATATCGTCGCCTTCGCAGAAGCGGATCGTCTGGAAGGTTTCGACCTGGCCCGGCCGCCACTGCAACGCCTGACGCTGATCGATCTGGGTGAGGGTCGCCAGCATCTGATCTGGACCACTCATCACTTGCTGATGGACGGCTGGAGCGGCGCGCAACTGATCAAAGAGGTGCTGCAACTGTATGCAGGCGCTGAATTGCCAGCGGTCAGTGCGCGTTATGCGGACTACATCGGCTGGCTGCAACGCCAGGATGGTGTGGCCGCCGAAGCGTTCTGGCGTGCTCATCTGGCCCAGGTGCAGCAGCCGACACTACTCGCCGACAGCCTCTCGCGCCCGGCAGAAGGTGAGGGTCACGGCCTGAGTTACAGCCACTACGATGCGACCGCTACCGAACGCCTGAAAACCTATGCGCGCAGCCAGCGCATCACCCTCAATACCTTGCTGCAAAGTGCCTGGCTGTTGCTTTTGCAGCGTTACACCGGGCAGCAACAGGTAGTGTTCGGTGCCACGGTGGCAGGGCGTCCGGCACAACTGCCGGGTATCGACAGCCTGCTCGGGCTGTTCATCAATACCTTGCCGATTGCCCAGGCACCCCAGGCTCAGGATGATTTGGGCGAATGGCTGCGTCAGTTGCAGGCTTACAACGCCGAAGTACGCGAGTTTGAACACACGCCGCTGTATGACATTCAGCGTTGGGCCGGGCACAGCGGTCAGGCCTTGTTCGACAGCATCATCGTGTTCGAGAACTACCCGGTAGACGAGGCTCTGCGCCGTGATACCGGTAACGGCCCGCGCTTTGGCGAGCTGAGCCTGAAAGACGTGACCAACGTGCCGATGGACCTGGCTATACGTGTGGGTGAAGGCCTGGAGATTGAGTACCAGTACCTGCGCAGCCATTTCGACGCGGTGGCGGTCGAGCGTATTCGCGGCAACATGGAGCAGATACTCGACGCCATGGTCGCTGGTCAGGCGCGCTTTATTGGCGATCTGCAATGCCTGTCCGAGGCTGACCGCAGTGCCTTGAGCAATTGCCGTGGCCCGCATCAGGCTCGCTTGCCAGCGCCGCCTGTGCATCTGGCGATTGCAGATCAGGCGCGCCTGCGTCCGTCGTCAACTGCCTTGCTGTGCGGCACCGAACAGCTTGATTACGCTGCGCTGGAGTTTGGCTCCAATCGATTGGCGCATCATTTGATCAGCCTGGGTATCGGGCCTGAAGTGCGGGTTGGTGTGGTGTTGCCTCGCGGGGTTGCGATTCCGTTGGCACTGCTGGCGGTGCTCAAATCGGGCGGGGCTTACGTGCCGCTAGACGCGGACTACCCGCGTGAGCGTCTGGCGTTCCAGATGGCCGATGCCGGAATTGCGTTGCTGATTACCGACAGCCGACTGCGTGAGCGCTTGCCGCTGCCCGACGGCGTGCTGTGTCTGGAGCTCGACACGCTGGATCTGAGCACCGAACGCAGCGATGTGCCGTCGGTAAAACTGGAGCCTGAAAACCTCGCTTACATCATTTACACCTCAGGCTCCACGGGGCAGCCGAAGGGCGTCAGCGTGGCCCACGGACCGTTAGCGATGCATTGTGCCGCGATTGGCGAGCTATACGAAATGGACTGCTCGACGCGCGAGCTGCACTTCATGTCGTTTGCGTTCGACGGTGCTCACGAGCGCTGGCTGACCACGCTGGTACACGGGGGCAGTCTGGTGCTGCGTGGTGAAGAATTGTGGACACCGGAGCAGGTCTACACGGTCTTGCACGAACAGCGCATTGATGTGGCTGCCTTCCCTCCGGCCTATCTGCAACAACTGGCCGAGCACGCCCTGCGTGACGGTAATCCGCCGCCGGTGCGGATCTACTGCTTCGGTGGTGATGCTGTGCCAAACGCGAGCTTTGAACTGGCCAAGAAGGCGCTGCGTCCACAGTGCATCACCAACGGTTACGGGCCAACCGAAACGGTGGTGACCCCGCTGCTCTGGAAAGCCGACGCAAACACGGCTTGCGATGCGGCGTATGCGCCGATTGGTAAAGGCGTAGGTGCACGTCAACTGCATATCCTCGATCCGGACCTGCGCCCGGTGCCATTAGGTGTGGCGGGTGAGCTGTACATCGGTGGCGAAGGTCTTGCTCGCGGTTACCATCAGCGTCCTGACTTGACTGCCGAGCGTTTCGTGGCTGACCCGTTCAGCACAGACGGCGGCCGCTTGTACCGCACAGGCGATCTGGTGCGTGGCCGCGTCGATGGCGTGATCGACTATGTCGGGCGCATCGATCATCAGGTGAAAATTCGCGGCTTCCGTATCGAACTCGGGGAAATCGAAGCGCGTTTGCAGGAGCACCCGCAGGTTCGTGAAGCGCTGGTCGTCGCCCGCGACGGCCATAGCGGCAAGCAACTGATCGGCTATGTGGTCAACCACCCAGGCGTTGCGTTGAGTGGCGACGACTTGCGCAGTTACCTGCGCGCACGGCTGCCGGACTACATGGTGCCGGTGCAGGTCATGCTGCTGGAGCGCATGCCGTTGTCGCCTGCCGGCAAGCTCGACCGCAAAGCGCTTCCGGAGCCGCAGTGGAACAGCGGCAGCTCGTATGTTGCACCGCGTAATGCCACCGAGCATGTTCTGGCCGCGATCTGGCAAGAAGTGCTGCAGGTTGAGCAAGTCGGCATTCACGATAATTTCTTCGATCTGGGTGGCGACTCGATTCTCAGTCTGCAAGTGATTTCCCGGGTGCGTCAGGCCGAAGACCTTGGGCTTGATATCCGTCTGCGTGATCTTCTGCAATACCAGACCATTGCCGGTCTGTTGGAGCGCGCCCAAGGGAGCACCGAAGCGGATGCTGCCGAGCCACAGGCGGTGGCCGAAAGTGTCGGTGATGAAGCGTTCGGGCTGATCCCGATTCAGCAATGGTTGTTCGAGCAGGACCTGCAAGCACCTGAGCACTTCAACCAGGCGATCCTCTTGCAGTGCCGCGAACCGCTGGACGTGGTGCATCTGGCTGCGGCGTTGCAAGCGGTGCTCAGCGAGCACGCCAGCCTGCGCCTGGCGTTTGTTCGCGGCAACGATGGCCAGTGGCGCCAGCGCTATTGCGAGCTGAGCGAACTGCAGGACGGACTGCGCGCCGACCCGGTGTTGTGGCTGCGTGACGCACTGGACAGCGAGGCCGCGCTTGCGATTGCCAACCAGGCCCAGCGCAGTCTGGACATTACCAACGGACGTTTGCTGCGGGCGGTTTACAGTGAGTTGGCCGACGGCAGTCAACGGCTGTTGCTGGTGGCTCACCACTTGGGTATCGACGGTGTCTCGTGGCGGATCCTGCTTGAAGACCTGCAACAGGCTTACACACAGCTGTGCAACGGCCAGGTGCCGCGCTTCAGTGCGCGCACCAGCAGCTATCGGGCCTGGGCGCAAAGTTTGCGCGAGTATGCCGCGCATCCGCGTCTGCTGGCCGAGCTGCCGTACTGGTTGCAGCAAACCGAGCCTGCAGGCCTGGGCGAGCCGCCGCAGGACAACCCGCGTGGCAGCCAGCGTGTAGCGCATATGCAACAGGTGCAGTTACGCCTTGACCGCGACTTGACGGGGCAATTGCTGAAAGTTGCACCCGAGGCGTACCGCACCCAGATCAACGATTTGCTGCTCACGGCGCTGGGCCGCGTGCTGTGTCGTTTCAGTGACAGCGAGTCGGTGTTGCTCGGTCTTGAGGGTCACGGCCGCGAGGACATTTTCGAAGGCCTGGATCACAGTCGCACGCTTGGCTGGTTCACCAGTCTGTTCCCGTTGCGCCTGACGCCGGGGCAGGGCGGTTATGCCGAGTCGGTTGTTGCCACTCGCGAGCAACTGCGTGCGGTGCCTGATAAAGGTATCGGGCATGGCGTGCTGCGCTACCTGGGTGATGCCCAGACGCGCCGCTTGCTGGCCGGCAGGGTGCAACCGCGTGTGACCTTCAACTACTTGGGGCAATTCGACCAGAGCTTTGATGACAAGGCGCTGTTTGCGCCGCTGCAAGAGCGCCCCGGCGATGCGTATGCCGCCAGTGCACCGCTGAACAACTGGCTGGAGATCATCGGTCAGGTTTACGACGGTGAGCTGGCATTACGTTGTCTGTTCAGTAGTCGGGTATTCCGCACCACGACCGTCGAACAACTGATGGCGATGTACCGCCAGGAACTGCAAGGCCTGATCCAGCACTGTTGCGCACAGGTCGCTGAACGCGAGCAGATGCCTGTATGAGCCGGACACTAGTTAATGAGGTGAGTATGTTGCACCCGGATATTTCTGCCTTTCTCGATATGGTTGACGACGGCCGCCAGGCCGGACGTCCGGCGCTTCATGAGCTGAGCGTCGCGCAGGCGCGGGAAGAGTTCGAAGCCTCTTCGCAGGCGCTCAAGGCCAGTGCGCCGCTGATGCCGGTCGAGAGTTTGCTGTTGCCTGGGCGGCAAGGGCATGAATTGCCAGCGCGTCTGTACCAACCGGTATCCGACGCGTCGGCACTCAGGCCGGTGTTGCTGTATCTGCATGGGGGCGGTTACACGGTGGGCAGTCTGGATTCTCACGACGGTCTGTGCCGTTCGCTGGCCCAGGCCTGTGGCTGTGCGGTGCTTGCACTGGGTTACCGGCTGGCGCCTCAAGCGCCATTCCCGGCAGCGCTGGATGACACCCGCGACGCCTGGGACTGGCTGCAAAAGAATGCCGCGTCTTACGGCCTCGACGTGCAGCGCATTGCTGTCGCCGGTGACAGTGCCGGGGCCACTCTAGCCAGTGTGCTGGCCGCCCAATTGGCCAGCGAGGGTGGGCCGCAGCCGCGAGCGCAGTTGCTGTTCTACCCGGCAACTGACGCAACCCGGCGTAGCGAATCTCAAGAGCTGTTTGCGGAAGGTTATTTGCTGGAAACCGCCAGCCTGGACTGGTTCTATCACCACTACGCAGCGGATCTGGCACAGCGTCATGACTGGCGTTGTTCACCGCTGTATGCGGCTGATGCATTGCGCGGCAGTGCGCCTGCCTTGCTGTATGCCGCGGAATACGACCCGCTGCTGGACGAGGGCCTGGCCTATGCCGAGGCGTTACGTGAACAGGGCGTCTCGGTGCACGCGCAGCTGTGTCATGGCATGACCCATGACTTTTTGAGGATGGGCGGGCTGGTGTCCGATGTGGACAGCTACTTCCGGCAAGCGGCGCAGTTTCTCTCGCGTCACTGGTAAACATCGAGTGAAGCCTGAACAGGCCTCTGTTCAGGCTTCACCACGATTGGCAGCGCAACCGGTCAGCGCCGCTGGCGGTGCATGAGCCAGAGGAAGTACGGGCAACCGATAAAGGCTGCCAGCAACCCTGCAGAAACCGGCCACGGGTAAGCGATATTACGTCCCAGCCAGTCGGCTACGAGCATGATCAGGCCGCCGATGATTGCACTCAGCAAGATCTGCGGCGCAGTACGGTGCACGCCGAGCTGGCGGGCGATGTGCGGCGCGATCAAACCGACGAAGCTCAGCGGGCCGACGATCAGCGTGGCGGTCGCGGTCAGCACTGCTGCCACGCCGAGAATCGCCAGGTGGCTGAGACGCAACGGCAAACCGAGGGCCGAGGCCGTGCCGCTACCCAGGGTCAGCAAGTCCAGCGGCCGCGAAAGCAACAGGCTGACCAGCAGCATGACGCCAGCGATCACCAGCGCCGTCAGCGCGGCCGGACCGTCGACGTGATAGGTCGAACCGGTCATCCAGCTCAACAGCAAGGTCATGCGCGGGTCTCCGCTGGCCATCAGCAGCGTGCTCAATGCTCCCATCAGCGTGGTCAGGCAGACCCCGGTCAGTAACAGGCGCTCCGGGCTCAAGGCGCTGCGCCAGTTGAACCAGAACAGTGCGCCGAGTGTGAGCAGGGTACCGGCGCAGGCTGCTGGCACCATCAAAGCCTGTGGCTGTGGCACCAACAGGAACAGCACCATCACCCCCAACGCTGCACCGGAGCTGGCACCCAGTACTTCCGGGCTGGCCATCGGGTTGCCGGTCAGGCGCTGGATCAGCAAACCAGCCACCGCCAACATGACTCCGGCGCTGAGCGAACCCATTACCCGTGGCAATCGCCATTGCAACGCGCCGTCGAATTGCTCCGGGCCGCTCCAGTTCCAGCCGTGCAAGCCGATGCCCAGGCTGATTGCCGGTATGACCAGCAACAAGAGCAGTACTGCACCGACGCTGATGTACCGGCCAGGGTTGGGAAGCCTGCGCCACGTGCTGCCCTGCTGCGCGACGATGCCGCCGTTGCGCTGACGCTTGAGCAGCCAAAGCAACAGCGGCACGCTAAACACGGCGGTGAGAATGCCGGCCGGCACTTCACCGACAAATCGTGAAAGCTCACGCGCGCACTGGTCCACCAGGCACAACAGCGCTGCGCCCATCAACGGTGCCCATATCAGCCGTTGGCGCAACGTGCGCGCCCCGCTGAGGCGGGCGATGGCTGGCGCTGCGAGGCCGACAAAACCGATGATGCCGACGGCACTGGTAACGAAGGCGCTGAGTGCCACGGCGACTACTAGCCCCAGGGTGCGCGTGGTCCGCAGAGAAACCCCAAGGCTGGCCGCGCTCTGGTCTTCAAGCCCCAGCACGGCCAGAGGCCTGGCGAGCAAACCGGCAATCAGTGCGGCGACTGCCAGACGAGGCGCCAGATAAGTCACGCCTTCCCAGCCACTCTGGTTGAGTGAACCGGCTTGCCAGAGCAGCAGGTCGACGAGGTAGTCATGGTTGAACAACACCAGCAGTGAATTGATGGCGTTGCAATACAGGCTGATCACCATGCCCGCGAGGATAAAGCGCAGCGAAGACATCGTGCGGCTCCAGGCGAAGGCGAACAGCGCCAGCGTGGCCAGCCCGGCACCGACCAGGGTCACTCCCTCCAGGCCATGCAGCAGCAGGGCAGGTGCGGCGATAGTGGCAATCGACAATGCCAGATTGGCTCCGGCCGCCACGCCGAGCGTGACCGGCTCGGCAAGCGGGTTGCGCAGAATCTGCTGAAACAGCGTCCCCGCCAGCCCTAGCGCAGCCCCTACCATCAGGCTGACCAGCAGGCGTGGTGCGAAGCTGAAATGCAACAGGACCTGACGGCCGTCGTCCAGGTCTGGGGTCCACAGTGCCTGCCACCACAGCGCGCTGGGCAGCAGGGCCTGTAAGCCATGCACCGCGATCAGCATCGCCAGCAAGGTCAGCACCAGAACCCAGGGCAGAGGTCCCTGGAACAGCGCAGGGCGAGGGGCCGCCAGGCCGATAGCCGGTTCAAGCATGCTCTTGTTCTCCGCGATGGCTCAGGTACGTGCCGATCAATTCGGCCAGGTTGAGTGCCGAGGCAGCCGCGCCGTAAGGGAAGAATTTACCCAGCGCAAGGGTGTTGCCACGTCGTACTGCGGGCAGGTTTTCCCACAGCGCGTTGGTCTGGCGCAGGCTCTGCAGGCGCGCCGACGTCGTCGGAATTTCGATGTACAGCAGGTGCGCGTCCGGGGTTTCGGCGAGTCGTTCGACGCCAATCAGGGAAATGCCCATGGCGCTGCTTGGGCCTTGCCAGGCATTGACGAGACCAAGCCGGTCGAGCACGTCCTGAATCATGCTGTTCTTGCCGTAGACCGTCGCATGGCGACCGTCCTGATTGAGCACTGCCACACAGATCGGCGGCTGAGGGCTTTGCGCCAGTTGTGCGCGCAGTTGAGCGAGACGGGTTTCACCTGCCGCGATCCAGCTTGCGGCCTGTTGCTGGCGGTCGATACGGGCTGCCAGCCGGGTCATGAAGCCCGTGGCGCTGGTCCAGACGCTAAGGGCGCTGGGGTAGACATCGACCACTTCGGTGGGCGCAATGCCCTGCAGCGAGCGGGCGATGGCAGGCGGCATTTGATCGCTGAGGATCAATTGCGGGGAGAGTTCTTTGATCAATTCAAGATTGGGTTCCCAGTAAGGGCCCACGTCGAGGACTTCGGGAGGCAGTGGCGCAGTGGGCATGCGTCGGCTGTAATAACTGCCGTCGGAGATCGCCAGTGGCGTGACTCCCAGCGTCAACAGCGTTTCGGCGGCAGCCCAGTTGATGGCGATGATACGTTGCAGCGGGGCGGCGAAAAGGCTCATGGTGGGCAGACCGCTGGTCAGCGCAAGGCCGCCCACGGCAAATCGCTGAATCAGGTGACGGCGGGTCAGAGGCATGTTCGTCCTCCTCGGTGGTAACGGCTCATCGTGATCCTCCAAAAACGACACCGGGCCCCTTGATCAAAGGAGCCCGGCTGAGGGTTCAGCAACGCACTGACAGGCGCTGCCTGCCCGACGCAGCATTGTGCTGCGCGGACAGACGCATACCCCTGAAAGATCAGGCGTTGATCACCATTTGTATTTCACGCTGGTCAGCAAGGTGCGGCGCATGCCCGGGTAGCACTCGTACGAGTCATCGCAAGTGGCTGAGTATTTCTCGTCCAGCAGGTTTTGGGCATTGACCGAGACAGTCACGCTCTTGTTGAGCGGGTAGCTCGCGCCCGCGTCGAACAGGGTGTAGTTGTCGATGTGGAAGGTGTTGGCGTTATCGCCGTAGAGCACGCCGGTATAACGTGCGCCGCCACCCAGGCTGAGGCCATTAAGGATCGTGTCGTTGAAGGTGTAGTTCAGCCATGCTGAAGCCATGTGCTTGGGCACGTTGGCCGGACGATTACCCTCGTCGCCACGGTTGCTCTTGGTGATCTCGGCCTTGGTGTAGGTGTAGGACGCAATCAGGTCCCAGTTCTGGTCCAGTTTGGCCTTGACCTCGGCTTCGATACCGCGCGACTGCTGCTCGCCATTGGACACCGAGAAACCGGTGCTCACGCCATTGACCAGCTCCGGGGTCAGTACGTTGGTCTTGGTCAGGTCGTAGGCTGCCAGGGTCATCAGGATAGCGTCGGTAGGCTGGTATTTGACACCCGCTTCCCACTGGTGCGCTTCGCTCGAATCAAAGGCGTTACCGCCGCGGTCCAGGCCAGTATTAGGCGCAAAGGACTCGGAATAGCTGACGTACGGCGCCAGGCCGAACTCGGTCAGGTAGGTCAGGCCCAGACGGCCAGTGAAAGCATTGTCTTTCTGGTTCGACGAGGCGCCGACGTAGTTGTCCAGGTCATTGCGCACATAGTCGTAGCGACCGCCTGCGGTCAGGATCCAGTGATCGTCGAACTTGATCTGGTCCTGAATGTAGCCACCGATCTGCTCGATGCTCTGGTCATAGTTGATCGAGCCGATGCTGTTGGCCTGGGTTGGGCGGGGCACCGGCTGGCCGTAGACCGGGTTGTAGACGTTCAGGTCCGGGCCGCGAACGCGCCAGCGAGTGACGTCGGCGTCCTGCCAGGTGTAATCCACGCCGGTCAGCAGCTTGTGCGTGAACGGGCCGGTCTGGAAGTCAGCCTGCAACTGGTTGTCCAGCGCAAAAGTGTTCATGTGCTGATCAAAACGGTCTGCGCCACGAATGGTGTTTCCGGTGCTGGTATCAACACTGAACGGCAGCAGGTTCTGGAAGATCACGTCTACCTGACCATAGCGGGCGTTCTGGCGGAATTCCCAGGTGTCGTCGAAACGATGACGGAACTCATAACCGAAGCTGTACTGATCCTGATTCAGGTGGTTGAAGCTGTGATCACCCATCAGCGTATCGGTGGTGTGCCCGTTTGGCGTGCTGTAAGCAAACAGCGAGCCGCCGTTACGGTCACGCAGGAAGTCGCTGAGGAACGTCAGGCTGGTGTCTTCGTCCGGTGCCCAGGTGAAGGATGGCGCGATGTACAGGCGGTCGTCTTTGACTTCGTGGCCATCGTCGTAGTCCACCTGCGTGTTGGAGTCCCGTACCGAACCGACGACGCGATAGAGGAAGTGTTGCTGATCGTCCAGTGCGCCACCGAGGTCGAACTGGCCTTGTCGGCGGTCATAGTTGCCGACTGAAAGCTGTACTTCGTTGACATGGTTGACTTCGGGTTTCTTGCTGACGCGGTTGATGATGCCGCCAGCGTCACCTTGGCCGAACAGGGTCGAAGAGGGGCCTTTTACCACGTCGATACGGTCAAACGCATAAGGTTCGCTGCGGAAGAACGCATAGCTGTTGTTCTGCTGACGCAGGCCATTGAGGTAATCGCTGGTGGACTGACCGTTGAAACCGCGAATGTACAGCCAGTCGAAACCTTTCGGATCCAGACCATAAGCTTCGACTTTGACGCCCGGGACGTAACGCAACGCATCCGTGACGGTTTGCGCTCCCTGGTCTTCCATCTGCTTGCGGGTGACCACGGAGATGGACTGCGGGATCTCGATCAGCGGCGTATTGGTCTTGCTGGCGCTGTTGCTGGTTTTCGGAACGTAGCTCTCGTAACCCTCTGGCACCGCCGCGCGACCGGAAATGATCTGGTCGGGCATGGTCAGTGGGCCGCTGGTCGGTGCCGCGGCAAGCAAAGTGACCCGGCTGCCTTCTATCTGATACTGGATGCCCGTCCCACGGAGCAGCGAGTTCAGTGCTTGCGTTGGTTCAATTTCGCCGTGCAGCTCGGGGCTGCGCAGGTTTTGCAATTGATCCGGGTTGAACACGATCTGCAAGTCAGACTGTGTACCGAGACTGATCAGCGCCGAACCCAGAGGTTGTGCCGGAATATCGATGCGCACCGGCGCGGCAATTGCGTTGGTGGCGGTCAGCGCCAGACCCAGGGCGGCGCTGCTGATCAACATTGCCAGATGGCTGGTCGGGTGTTTGAGGGTTGGGGTCTTGCTTTTACCAATCAAATTTTGCGCTCCTGAATACTGGTTTTTAATAAAACTTTTTTAGTTTTTTTAGTTTTTTGTGTTGGCGATGACAGACAGCTTTTTTACAACTACGGCGCCACTGTAATCAGGGGCGCCGTGACGGATCAGGTGAGTGCGACGTCGGGGCTGGTTGACGAGGTGTCCTTGTTCTTGCGCTGGACCTCGACGATTTTTCCTGCGCTCATCCGCAGTAATCGGTCGGCGACATCGAAGTAGCGATCGTCGTGAGAAATCACGATCAAGGTCTTACCCTGGGCGCGCAGCTCCGGCAGCAACTCGGTGTAGAAAATGCGCCGGAACTCAGGGTCCTGGTCTGCGGCCCATTCATCGAATACCAGCACCGGGCGCTTCTCGAGCCAGGCTTGAACCAAAGCCAGACGTTTGCGCTGCCCGGTGGACAGGTCGGTGGTGGAGTAGCTGTGGTCGTTCAGTGAGACCTTGTGGGCAATTTCCAGTCGTTCCAGATAGCGGTTGGCTTCGGCGGGGATTTCAGCGCTGTCCTTGAGCAGGTCTTCGAACAGGAAGTAGTCGGCAAAAATAGTCGTGAACAGCTGGCGATAGTCGTCGCGGTTGCTGTCGTCGACAGGTTTGCCATCAATCAATACCTGGCCGCTCTGTGGCACATAAAGGCCCAATAGCAATTTGATCATGCTGGTTTTACCGCAGCCGTTTTCGCCCGCAATAAACAGAATCTCACCGCGCTGGATGGTCAGGTTGAGCGGACCGACACCAAAACCAGTGCTGCCGTCTTCGGTAGGGTAGTGGTAGCTCAGGTCACGCAGTTCGATCTGCTCAATGTCCAGGGTCTTGCGCTCATCGTCGCGCAACAGCAGGTTGGGCTCCGGAGAAGAGAAGCGAATCGACAGCTCGGCAATGCGCCGGAAAGCCACTTGGGCACGACTGACGATGGGCAGGTTGCCGACCAGATGCTCGAGCGGACCTTTCATGTACAGCAACACCAGAATAAAGCCGCTGAGGGTGGCTCTATCGGTGCTCGGCCAGATTGACTCATAGGCCAGAGCCAAGCCTATGACGATGAAGAACAGGGTGGAGCCGAAGCCTTTGGCGACCACAAACAGGTTGATCGAACGAACCTGGATATCGCAGATGCGATCAATGGTGCCTTGCAGGCGCTCGTTGTAGTGCTGGAAGCGGCGCGGGCGGCTGATACGCAGCTCCTTGGCGCCTTCAGCCAGGGCACGGTAGTGCTTTTGCAGTTCGTCTTCTTCTTCGCGGGCCTGAAAGAACCCACGGATACCACGGCTGCGCACCAGAAACTGGATGGCGCTGCCAATGATGATGGCGACCGCCGTGGTGAGGAACATCGGCAGAGACAAGACCGCCAGGTAGCCCAGGCAGCTCAGGCAGACCGTCAGCGATACCGCCAGCGGTGCAAAGGCGAACACAAAGTCGCTGATGGTATCGATGTCGTGCGTCAGTACCGGGATCAGGCGATGACTGCGATAGCGCTCGATCTGCTCGATAGGGGCGGAGATGATCTTGCTGCCCAGCTCTTTACGTAACCGTGCAATGGAGTGCTGCCCGACATAGTTGGTGCCGATGTCAGAAATGATCGATCCCACCAGCGCCAGCACGCAGAGGCCGGCAAACCCTGCCAGCAAGCCTGATTGCATGCCACCTTCGGCATTCAGGCTGTGGTTGATGGTGGCAAGTAGCGCAGTGATGCTGGCGCCGCCGATGATGCCGAGGACCGTCGCCATCAGCAACTGTGGCCAGAACGGCCGCAGTAGCTTGAAAAGCTCACCAAGGGTGCTTTGTGGGGGAGTCTGCATCATTTTTTCCTAGGCTCTGCGGCCACCGTCGGGCACGCTGGAATTCAAGGGCTGATCGGTGCTTTGGCCCTGAGAGGCAAAGCCAATCCGAATCATTTTTGTTAAGACGAGTGAGCGAAGGAAAATTTAAGAAAAATTGCATACTGGCAATTAGCCTTTTTTGGTGCGGGATTCTTCGTCTGAGCCAGCCCTGTCATGAGCAGTCTCGCTGCTGCAAGAAAACAGCATTAATTCAAAGGCTTATGCTGTGTTTGATAAGCGGGGCAGCGGCGTCTTTGACTCCGCGCTGTTGCGCAGCCGGCACTGCCCTGACCGGGACCGAATTCATCCGGGAAGTCGGCATTTCCAGTGATAAAGCGAATCACTTTCCGATACTGCCTGCGAGGGCGGGTCGACTGCGCTTTGGTTGAGCGCTTCACTTCTGCGGTCAGATACGCAAATGAGAAACATTACTAAAGTTTTTCTGAGCGCTCTCGTCACTACCTTTGAATGCACTTTTGAAAGCGCTTCTTCTGGCCGATGCGCAGGTGTTGGAAAAGGCAGGCTGCGCCGTGAAGGCGGAGTAACGCCACCCTCAGGGTGAGGAAGATTTATTCCGGCCCGCGTCGTGCTCCACAGCTACCGTGAAACAGGACACTGGCATCATGACTCAGTTGATCTCACCGACCTACGACGTACTTGGCATTGGCTTTGGTCCGTCCAATCTGGCGCTGGCGATTGCTTTGCAGGAACAGGCTCTGCAGCAGGGGCGCAATTATCAGGCGCTGTTCCTCGACAAGCAGCACGACTACCGCTGGCATGGCAACACCCTCGTCACCCAGAGCGAGTTACAGATTTCCTACCTCAAGGATCTGGTCACCTTGCGTAACCCGACCAGCCCTTTCAGTTTCGTGAATTACCTGCACAAACACGACCGACTGATCGACTTCATAAACCTGGGCACACTTTATCCGTGCCGTATGGAATACAACGACTATCTGTGCTGGGTAGCCCGACAATTTTCCGAGCAGTGCGCCTATGGCGAAGAAGTTTCCCGCGTTGAGCCCGTGCAAGGTCCTGATGGCATAGAACTGCTCAAAGTGCTGTCCACCGATGTGCGGGGTCAGGAGCGTTTCCGTCTGACGCGCTCCGTGGTCGTCAGTACCGGTGGGACGCCACGCATCCCGGCGGCGTTCAGTCATTTGCGTAACGACGCGCGCGTGTTCCACCACTCGCGCTACCTGGAAAGTATCGCCAAACAGCCATGCCTGAAGAGCCCGTCGATGCGCATTGCGGTAATTGGCGGCGGGCAGAGTGCGGCCGAGGCGTTCATTGACCTGAATGACAGCTACCCGTCGGCGCAGGTCGACATGATTCTGCGTGCAGCGGTGCTAAAACCGGCGGATGACAGCCCTTTCGTCAACGAAATCTTCGCGCCGAGCTATACCGATCTGGTGTTCAACGAGCCGCAGGCAGAGCGTGAAAAGTTGATTCGGGAATACCACAACACCAACTATTCAGTGGTGGACCTCAACCTGATCGAGTCGATCTATTCGATTTTTTACCGACAGAAAGTTGCCAATCAGCAGCGTCATGCGTTTCTTAGCCGGCGCACTGTCGAGTTGGCCGGTGCCGACAGCAATGGCATCGAACTGACCCTGCGCGATAGCGCCACCGGCGCGACCGAGCAACGCCGTTATGACGTGGTGATTCTCGCTACCGGTTATCAGCGCAGCTCCCATCGCGAGCTGCTCGCGCCGCTCAAGGATTACCTTGGCGACTATGAAGTGGGTCGCGATTACCGTTTGCAAACCGATCCGCGTTTGCGTGCGGGCATCTACATGCAGGGCTTCAGCCAGGACAGCCACGGCCTTAGTGACACGCTGCTGTCGGTGTTGCCGATGCGTGCTGCGGAAATCGCTGCGTCGATTTTCGACCAGCCACAGGGTGGCAAAAGCATCAATCGCGATACGACGAGCCGGGCGGCACAAAGTGCCTGAGCGACTGTGACTGAGGTGTGATTTACATCCGGACTAAATCCTCAGCGCCCCTGAGCGTTATACGAACCGGGGGCGCTGTTTTTCAATGCGCATTACTTCGCGGCCCGAGGTGGTTCTGCCATGTCTTGCAACTCTACCAACGGAACGTTGTTACTGCCCGACGGGCGCCGGCTGTTCGCCGATGCAGGCGAGCGCTTCCTTATGTTGCTGGTCGACGATAAGCCGCTGCTTGAAGTGGCGCGTGGCGGCGATGTCTGGCGGGTGCCGCATGATCGCGAGCCGTCACAGCTTGATTTCGCACTGTGGGCATTGGCTGCGCTGATGGTGCAGAGCCGCGAAGTGTTCTTCGAGCAATGCCGGTTATGTTGACGTTATTTCCCCCGGCCGTGATCACTCCCGACTCCAGGCAGCGCGGGGCGCACTTATGATTGCTGCCCTCGCGCCGCTGTTCATGGGGCCGTTCGCAAGCTATCGCGACGTGCTGGTAACGCGTGATGACCCTCGGCCCTCGATTGCTTCCACGCGGCTGTTGCAGCCTGAGTATCTGGAGCCTGTGCTGCAGCGTTTTTCACCGGAAAACGCGGGCCAGGATCGTCGCGCCCTGGCGTCACAATGGTCGAAGTATTATCTGGTCAAACTGATTCCACCGGTGGTGGCTGCTGCTCTGGTACTTGGCCGTCGCCTGCCGTTGGACTTTGCTGACGTCGAGGTGGTGCTTGATGCACAGGGCTTGCCTGAAGCCTTCAAGCTGACGGGCGACGGCGAGGTGTTCGGTAGCCCGCCGAGCGATCCGTTCCAACGTTTCAGTAACCTGATCGACGCCCATTTGCAGCCTTTTGTGCAGGGCCTGGCCAGTGAGGTCAAGCTCTCACCCAAAGTGCTGTGGAGCAACGCCGGTAACTATTTCGAGTGGTTTATCGGTGAAATGGCGCGAGTGCCGCTGCCGCCGCATCTATTGGCGGATGGCAAGGCACTGTTGGAAACCGAATGGCGCCCTGACGGCTCACGCAATCCGCTGTTTTTACCGATTCGCTACGAACCTGTGTCCTGTGACCTGCGCGCCGACGGACGCTGGCGTCAACGGCGAGTCTGTTGCATTCGCTATCGTCTGGACACGCTGGCTCATTGTGATAACTGTCCTTTGATCGACGAGCCGCCGCCGGAAATGATCACCCTCTAGCCGCCCTTGGCGCTGCCGGGCGGTAAACCACCCCGCAGCGCTCAGTTGTTCACGTCAATCAGTCACCTCAATCGGTCAGATCGGGTAGCTGATCGGTGAGCCGTCGACAGGGTTGGGCAGCACGCCCATCGCAATGCCATAAATGTCTTGCAGGATTTCACTGCGCATCAGTTGGCCCGGACTGCCCTGGGCCAGCAAACGTCCACCGTGCAGTGCCAGCAGATGGTCGCAATAACGAGCTGCCATATTGACGTCATGCAAGACCACCAGCACCCCAAGGTTGAGTTCGCGGCTAAGGGTCTTGACCCTGCCGAGCACTTCCACCTGATGGGCGATGTCCAGCGCAGACGTCGGCTCGTCGAGCAGCAGGAAACGGCTGTTTTGCGACAGCAACATGGCCAACCAGACCCGTTGGCGCTCGCCACCGGACAACTGGTCGACCATCCGTTCGGCAAAGGTGTCGGTGTCGGTCAATTCCAGCGCGCGATCAATGTGCATGTTGTCTTCGCGCGTCACGCGACCCAGCGCCCCATGCCAGGGGTAACGCCCAAAAGCGACCAATTCGCGGACATTCAAGCTGTCGGTTTGCGGCAATTGTTGGGGCAGGTAAGCGACCTGACGGGCGAAATCGCGACTGTTCCAGCTGCTCAGCGGCTTGCCGTCCAGGCTGATCGTTCCTGAGGAAGGTTGTAGCTGACGGGCCAACAGTTTGAGCAGGGTCGATTTGCCCGAGCCGTTGTGACCGATCAGGCCGATCATCTGGCCATGGGGCAGTTGCATGCTGAGGGGTTGGAGCAGAGTGCGCTCGGTGACGTCGAGGCTGACGTTTTCCAGATCGAACATTAAGTCACCCTGAGACCGATTGAATCGCGGGGGGAGGAGTATAGGTTTTAATGCTAATGAGAATCAATGTTGAAAATGGGAGTCGGGTATGCCGAGCGACAATGAGGCACCCAGTGGTGGGGCAAGGGCGTTTTGCTTACTTTTGGCTGGGCCGGCTTCCGGCTCCATCAAAAGTGAGGCGCTGAAGAAGCGCAACCAATATTAAGCCGTTACCCCAAAACGGATCTGTACACCAAAATGCACTATCCGAACGTGAGGCCTCTGCCAGCCAGATTGCCGCCCAGACCTGAACCCCAACTGAACATCCCACGCTCTTGCCAAGAAAACCTTTGGATACCTGAACTTATCTGCATTTTCTGCCTCTCATGCCGGTAGCCATTGATCGCGGCACCCTGATAAGCTCGCGGCTTTACTCGTTTGCCCTATTGGCGCATGAACAAGGAATCAGAATGAAACAGCATCGGTTGGCAGCGGCGATTGCCCTGGTCGGTCTGGTACTCGCAGGTTGTGATAAGCAAGCCAGCACTGTTGAGCTGAAAACCCCGGCACAAAAAGCGTCTTACGGCATTGGTCTGAACATGGGCAAGAGCCTGGCTCAGGAAGGCATGGATGACCTTGACTCCAAAGCAGTAGCCCTCGGTATCGAAGATGCCGTCGGCAAGAAAGACCAGAAACTGAAGGACGAAGAATTGGTTGAAGCCTTCGCAGCGCTGCAAAAGCGTGCCGAAGAGCGGATGGCCAAAATGAGTGAAGAGTCGGCAGCAGCCGGCAAGAAATTCCTCGAAGAAAACGGCAAGAAGGCAGGTGTAGTAACTACCGCTTCTGGCCTGCAGTACGAAATCGTCAAGAAAGCCGATGGCCCTCAGCCTAAGCCAACTGACGTAGTGACTGTTCACTACGAAGGCAAGCTGACTGATGGCAAGGTTTTCGACAGCTCTGTTGAGCGTGGCAGCCCGATTGATCTGCCGGTTAGCGGCGTGATCCCGGGTTGGGTCGAAGGTCTGCAACTGATGCACGTTGGCGAGAAGATCAAGCTCTACATCCCGAGCGATCTGGCCTACGGCGCACAGAGCCCAAGCCCGACAATCCCTGCCAACTCGGTTCTGGTTTTCGATCTGGAACTGCTGGGCATCAAGGACCCTGCTGCTGCAGGTGCACCTGACGCCGAAGAAGAGCCGGCGGCTCCCGCTTCCAAGTAAGCGACGCACCGGTTTGACCACAACGCCCCGTTTCGACGGGGCGTTGTCGTTTCTGGTCGAACGGATTCGGATGAGCGCAGTCCGAGTAAGATGAACGGGCTGTAGAAGCCGAGTGCTTTGTCTGACGATCCAACATTTTTGTGACAGTGGCTGTGGGTAACTTCTGGGCAGGCTTAAGTCAACGATTTTTATAGCTTTTTTTATGTGACTAAAAAACGCCCGATTTGACTCCGGACCCCGTAAAACAAGGGTTGTGGCCAGAAAAAACGCCTCTGTTCACAAGGTTATCCACAAGATGTGTGGATAACCTTTTTGAGTATCAGGCACCGACTTTTGTAGGGACGGTGTTTATCGGCGACAAACGTCGTTCAACGGGAGTGGACATGAAAGCACCGTGGAATTTGCTTCGATATCTACCTATGGCGCGACGATTGATCGCTGCCGGACGCTTGCCGGCCTTGCTATTCGCCGTTGCACGCAAGGGCTCTGCTGAAGGCAGTCGCCTTGGCAAGATAAAAGATGACCTGCGTCTGCTGCAGGCTCTGTGTCTGGCGTACTGGCGCGGCGAGTATCGATCTATCAGCCCCAAAGCGCTCCTGTCCATCGTGGCAGGGCTGATGTACTTCCTGAGCCCGCTTGATGCGATACCTGACTGGATCCCCGGGCTGGGCATGTTCGATGACATTGCCGTTCTGGCCTGGATCATGAAAAGTCTTGATGGCGAGTTGAATGCGTTCCGCGAGTGGCGTGCACGTCAATCACCGGAGAAGCTGATTGTGGTCGAGCGTCTGCCTGCCACTGCTGCTTTGCTTGAACAGGAAAAAGCCAAGGATTGACCGATCAGTCCTCTCAACCCGATCAGATGCTGGGGGGCACATTCGGGGTGGGCAAGTCGCCTATGACCGCTGTTAAACTGCGGCCATGGGAATAAACCTACTCGATGTGTGTAGTTGTCCTACATGGGGGTTGTATGGATTTGCAGGTTATTTCTCGCGATGGTGAGCCGGAGTACGCTGTTCTGCCGTGGGCTCAGTATCAAGCGTTGCTCAAGGCCGCCGGTATTTCCGGTCACTCGCAGGCTCAGCCAAATCCCGCCCCGGCCGTTTCTGTTGGCGAGGTTGCCGAACTGCCGGGTCTTGATCAGTTAGCGGTGTTACGTGCCGCCAAAGGGCTTGAAGTCGCGCAATTGGCGAGAACCGTCGGCATCAGCCCGTCGTATCTGGAAATGATCGAACGTGGCGAGCGTATACCTGACGCCGCGATTCTTCGCAGCCTGGCGTGGGAAATGGGTTTGACGGGCTGGCGAGGTGAGCAATGAGTGTGCGCATCAGCCGTCAGCATTGGGACGGGTTGCTGGCCGAGCTTGATCAAGCGCGCCGCCAGCGTCATCTGTTGACCTATCGTGCATTGCTGGAGCGCTTGCAGTTGCCAAGCCCGGCCATGCAGACCCTGACCGCTGCGCTGGAACACCTCGCGGCTATCGACGCCAAGGCCGAGCAGCCGTTGCGCAGTTCGCTGGTGATCAGCCAGGGCGCGAGCCGGTTGCCGCGTACCGGTTTCTTTGAGTGCGTTGAGCGTCTGGGGCGTTTTTCAGGGCCTTCGGATGGCGTTGCTGCCGCGTCGTGGCATGCTTCGGAAGTGGTTCGGGTGTTTGAGTTCAGTTATCCCGAGTAGCGATCTGGATTTGCCACGCTGGAATGAGATCCATCTGTGGGGAATTCTGTATTGGCCTGAAAATACAGTTCTTGTGGGAGCGAATTCATTCGCGAAGAGGCCGGAACATCCGCAGCCTGTGTATCGCCTGGAGTGTCGCCTTCCCGAATAAATTCGGTCCCACTGGATAGCGTAGGTCCATGTAAGCACCGCCTCCGCAGGGCATTTTGCGCAGCCCATCAGCCCATCAGCCCATCAGCCCACCTGAGCCAAACCCAATTCCCGCGTATCAATCACATGCACGCTTGCCCCGACAATGTCTTTGGCGTGATGCTTGGCTTCTGAAGCCAGCTCCGCCAACTGGCTTGCATCGAGTTCACTGCAGGATTCGCTGTGTAAATGAATCACGCCGATGGACAGCGACAGCAGGGGAAACTCCTGGCGCTGGCCCTGGCGATTGGAGGCAATGAAGCAGCCCGCTTCCAGGTGCTCGGCGCGATAGAAGCGGCGGCACTGATTCTGAAAGTCTTCCAGCAGCAAATTCAGGCGCTTGCGCCAGTCCTCGGAGCCCAGGACCATCAGGAAGTCGTCGCCGCCGATGTGGCCCACGAAGTCCTGGCTAGGGTCGATGCGGTCATTCAGGCACTGCGCCAGGCACAGCAATACCTCATCACCACGCCCGTAACCGTAGATATCGTTGAAAGGTTTGAAGCTGTCGATGTCCACGTAACAAATCATCGACTCGCGCCCTTGCTGTAGCAGGCGAGTCAGGCATTGCTGGATCGGGACGTTGCCTGGCAGCAGTGTCAGCGGATTGGCATAACGGGCCTGCTGGATCTTCAGCTCGGTAATCAGCTTGAGCACATCGATCACCCGGCCAAGCCCCAGATAGCTGCCGTTCAGGGTGATGATGAAGTCCTCCTCGATGCGCTGTCGGGCGCGGCTGGTCAATAAACGACTGACTTTTTGCAGTGACTGGTTCAGTTCAACCGCGAGGAAGTCATCGCTCATCAAACGGCTGATCGGCTTGCGCGCGAACAGCTCGGTGCCGAAGGGTTTGAGCAACACTTCGGACAGCGAATGCCGGTGCACGATGCCACACGGTCGACCCTGGTCATCCAGTACGGCCATGGAGTTCAAGGCCGCCTGCTTGCGAAAGGCTTCGAGCACCGAAGCGGTCGGAGTGCTTTGCTCGACGGCCGGTTGCTCATTGAGTAAAGCGCTCAGGTCGCTGCCTTCGTCGTTCAACGTGGGCATCGCCACAGCGTCCAGTTTTGGCAGCAGCTTGCGGGTGTCGCGGGGAGGTTGTTCCTGCGGCCGGCACAGCAGATAACCCTGCACCAGATCTACACCCATTTCGCTCAATACCGCGAGTTCTTCCGGCAGCTCGATACCTTCTGCGATGACCGAAGCGCGTGAGGCCTTGGCCATTTGCAGCATGGAACCGACGAATTCACGCTTGACCGCATCCTGATGAATGCCGTCGATGAAGTGACGGTCGATCTTCACGTACTCGGGGCGCAACTCTGACCATAGACGCAGGCTGGAATACCCAGCCCCGAGATCGTCCATGGCGATGGAAAACCCCATGTCCCGGTAGTGATGCAGAGCGGTATACAGCAGCTCGAAATCTTCCGTGGGGGTTTGCTCGGTCAACTCGATCACCACCTTGTTAGGCGCAATGCCGTAGCGTTGCAGCAACTCCAGCGTGCGGCCGGGTGGGTGTGAGGACTCCAGCAGGGATTCCGGCGAGATATTGAGAAACAGCTTGCCTTCAAGTTGCTGTTCGCTGAACCGACGGCATGCACTTTCGCGACAGGCCATTTCCAGCTCGCTCAGGCGTCCGGCATGACGGGCCACCGCGAACAGGTTGACAGGGGAGTGCAGGGCGCTGTTGGAAGGGCCGCGCGTCAGGGCTTCATAACCCAGAATTCGTCGTTCGGTCAGCGACACGATTGGCTGGAACAGGCTGTGCAGATCGCTATGAGCGAGAATCGAGCTCAGTGCGCTCAGCTGTTCTGTCATGGTCATGGCAATCTCGAGGCAAGAAAAAGGGGGCCAAGCGACGGTACGCTTGAGCCCCCTATTTCACGACAGCTTCATGACTGTTTGATGACGATTGCCATCAAATAGCCATTTCGAACCGTGACTTCCCGTGGGAGCGAATTCATTCGAGAAAGCGTCCTGCAAGGCAATGATGGTTTGCCTGCTCTGCCAATTCGCGAATGAATTCGCTCCCACACTGCATGCCCTATATCACCGGGCTGTCTACTTCTTGGCAACCGAAGCACTCAAGCCCAGATAGTCGATCAGGATACGACCGGTTTCGGACAGATACGCGTCGTCCTCCGGCTTGGCGTTCTCGTCTTCTACTGGCAACGCATCTTCGTCTTCTTTCTTCAGCTCTTTCAGCGGCTCTTCACCTTTGGCTTTGCGACGGGCGTTTTCCAGTGCCAGTTGCTTGCCTTCGATGGAGGCGTGCTCGGCGCGACGGTCGGCTTCGTTCAGGCTGACCGTTTTTTCATTCATCAATTGCTTGGCCAGGGCCAGACGATTTTCGATGAACACAAACTCTGCATCTTTGGCCGAACGGGTCTCATGTCGCGACTGAAGCTGGGCCAGGAACGGCTTGAACGGGTCAACAGCCGGTTTGATCGCCGGTTTGATGCTGTCCCATGGCATTGCCTCAGGCAGCGCACTCTCGCCGATTTCCTTGGTGTCGATGATCGATGGATAGGTGATATCCGGCACGACGCCCTGATGCTGGGTGCTCTGCCCGGAAACCCGGTAGAACTTGGCCAGCGTGAGTTTCAGCTCGCCGTGATTGAGCGGCTGAATGGTCTGCACGGTGCCTTTACCGAAGGTCTGGCCACCGATGATCAGCGCGCGGTGGTAGTCCTGCATGGCGCCGGCGAAAATCTCCGAAGCCGAGGCTGACAGGCGGTTGACCAACAGTGCCATCGGGCCTTTGTAGAAGGCGCCGGTGTCTTCGTCTTCAAGTACATCGACCTTGCCGTCGGCATTACGCACCAGAACGGTCGGGCCTTTGTCAATGAACAGGCTGGTCAGTTCGGTCGCTTCCTGCAGCGAGCCGCCACCGTTGTTACGCAGATCCAGCACCACACCGTCGACCTTTTCGGCCTGCAGTTCGGTCAGCAGTTTCTTCACGTCGCGGGTGGTGCTCTTGTACTGTGGGTCGCCAGCGCGATACGCCTTGAAGTCCAGATAGAAAGCCGGAATGTCGATCACGCCGAGCTTGTAGTCGCGGCCATCCTGTTTCAGGTGCAGGATAGATTTCTTCGCAGCCTGTTCTTCCAGCTTCACCGCTTCGCGAGTGATAGCAACGATTTTGCTGGTCTGGTCATTCGGCGCATTGCTGGCCGGAATCACTTCCAGGCGCACAACAGAGCCCTTCGGACCACGAATCAGTTTGACGACTTCATCCAGACGCCAGCCGATTACGTCGACCATCTCTTTGTCGCCCTGAGCGACGGCGACAATCTTGTCGGCCGGTGCGACTTGCTTGGTTTTGGCGGCAGGGCCGGCCGGTACCAGACGGACGATCTTCACGTTGTCGTTGTCGCTCTGCAACACGGCGCCAATGCCTTCCAGCGACAGGCTCATGTTGATGTCGAAGTTTTCCGCGCTGTCCGGAGACAGGTAGTTGGTGTGCGGATCGTAAGACATGGCGAAGGTGTTGATGTACGCCTGGAAGATATCTTCAGCACGGGTCTGGCCCAGACGTGCCAGCTGATTCTTGTAACGCTTGGTCAGCGTTTCCTGAATCTTCGCCGGGTCTTTACCGGCTATCTTCAGGCGCAGGACTTCATCTTTGACACGCTTGCGCCACAGGTCATCCAGCTCGGCTTCGTTCTTCGGCCAGGCGGCGTCCTTGCGATCCACCAGCAAGCTTTCCTTGGCAGTGAAATCAAGCTTGTCGACGCCTTTATTCAATTCAGCCAGGGCGAAATCCAGACGCGACTTGATGCGGTCCAGATAGCGCTTGTAGATGGTGAAGCCAGGATTCAGATCGCCGCTTTTCAGGAAGTCGTCGAACTGGGTACGCCACTTGTCGAATTCTGCGATATCGCTGGCGAGAAAATAGCTGCGCGCCGGGTCCAGAAGCTTGAGGTAGCTTTCATAGATGATGACCGAACGTTTATCGTCCAGTGGCGGCTTGCTGTAATGGTGCCGTTTGAGCAGCTCAACCACGTTGAGACTGGCAATCACTTCGTCGCGATCAGGCTGGAGGTTATCCCAGCTGTTGGCGGCGAAGGAGCTGGCGGACATCGGCAAAATGCTGAGACCCACAACCAGCGCGAGGGCGGTACTTGGTAAGAAATGCTTCATGCTGATTCGACGCGGGGACAATTGATAACGCATATTAGGCCGTCTTTGGAAGTCGCCGGTTCCGTCGGATCCGGTCGCATAATGCAAGAAAGCCCGTGCTGTTTCAGCTTCGGGCTCAGTCCAGACTCACTATGGAGGCACTGTGAAGGCATTGCAAGGCGTTGAAGGTCGTGTGGAATGGGTCGATGAGCCAAGTCCGGCTCTGGATGTGGGGCAAGTTCGTATCAAAGTTGCCGCTGCAGGTTTGAATCGGGCCGATTTATTACAGCGTGCGGGGCTCTATCCGCCGCCTCCCGGGGCGAGTGAAATTCTCGGAATGGAGTGTTCTGGGGTGATCGCCGAAGTCGGTCCCGGCGCGTCCTGGCAAGTGGGCGACAGAGTCTGTGCGCTGCTGGCTGGCGGGGCGATGGCCGAAGAAGCTGTGGTTGATGGGCGGCATGTCCTGCCGGTTCCTGAAGGGTTGTCACTGGCCGAGGCCGCCGCCATTCCGGAAGTTTATGCCACCGCATGGCTCAACCTGTTTCAGCTCGCGGGTCTCAAACCCGGCGAGAAAGTGTTGTTACATGCAGGGGCAAGTGGAGTTGGTTCAGCTGGTATTCAGCTTTGCAAGGCGTTTGGCAACCCTGTCTGGGTCAGCGTGGGGTCGGCAGATCGTCTGGAGTACTGCATCGAGTTGGGCGCGCAGGGCGGCGTCGTGCGCAATGAAAGCCTGGACAGCCTCAAGGATTTCGCGCCGTTCGATGTGATTCTTGATCCAGTGGGCGCCAACTATGCCGAGCTCAACGTCAAACTGCTCAGTGTCGATGGTCGCTGGGTGCTGATTGGTTTGATGGGTGGCCGCGAGGCACAACTGGACATGGCACAGGTTCTGGGTAAACGCATCCAGTTACTGGGTTCGACGTTGCGCAGCCGTGACGACACATTCAAGGCTGATCTTTTGCATGATCTCGGGCAGCACGTCTGGCCACTGTTCACCGAAGGCCGCCTCAAGCCCCAACTGGCCCGCAGCTATCCGATCAACGACGCTGAAGCGGCTTATGCCGAGCTGGCAGGCAACAAGGTCAATGGCAAGCTGGTGCTGGTGATTGACGAGAGCCTGGTTTAAAGCCAGTGCACAGAACCGGTAGGAGCCAACTTGTTGGCGAGGCGGTGTGTCAGCAAACACTTTTGTGTCTGAACCGACGCTTCGCGAACAAGTTCGCTCCTACCGGATTCGATTGAATCCGTAGGGCCGGATTTATCCGCGAGGTCGTCAGTGAAAGGCGCTACTTCCAGCTATGCACCGGCCAACCGGCTTTCTGCGCATGCTCCAGCAAGGTCGGGTCCGGATTCACCACATGCGGGTGATCCACCTTGAGCAGCAGCGGCAGATCATTGCGTGAATCAGAGTAGAAGCTCGCACCTTCAAGGTTTTCACCTTCTGCGTCCAGCCATTCCATGAGGCGGGTAATCTTGCCTTCGCGGTAGGTCAGGGTGCCCACGGTCTTGCCGTTGTAAACGCCGTGCGCCACATCCAGTTCAATGGCCAGCACTTCATCAATGCCGATGCGTTCCGCGATCGGTTTCACCAGATGAACCCCGGACGCTGAGATCACCAGAATTCGGTCACCTGCAGCGCGGTGTTCGGCGATGCACTTGGTCGCTTCGCTGAAAATGATCGGCTCGATGTAATCCTCGACCCATGGCCCGACCAGATGATCCACTTCTTCCGGGGTACGTCCCAGCATGGGCTCCAGGCTGAAGGCCATGTAGTCCTCCATCGCCAGTTTGCCTTCGCTGTAGGCCTGCATCAATTCGTGGTCGCGTTTGATGAATGACGCTGAGTCAACCCAGCCAAGCCTGGCCATCTGCTCGCTCCACAGGCTGGCGCAGTCACCGGCGATCAGGGTTTCATCCAGGTCAAAAATTGCTAAAGCCATTTAAAGCTGTCCTCAGTAAGTGCAGGTTATTCCGTAGAAGATCTCTTGGTATCCCTGACACCGCGCTGTTGCGCAGCAAACGGGGACCTGTAGGAGTGAGCTTGCTCGCGATTTGGTTCGTTAATTGGAGAACATATTGCCTGAACTGACGCTATCGCGAGCAAGCTCACTCCTACAGAGACCTCATTTCAAATCAGATTGTTATGTTTTGTTTGATATGAGCGGTGTAGCTGCTAAGCCACCTCGCAGAGTGCCGAGGCATCAATCCTCAACGTCACTCGCGTCCCGTCAGCGAGCAAATCCTCTGCCGAGCGATTGAGCACGTCCACCACCAACTCCACACCGCGGGCCTCGACCCGATAGCGGATCACGTTGCCCAGCAGGCTGTGGCTGCGGATTTGCCCTTCAAGTTCGCCGGTCAGGCTCAGTTGAATGGACTCCGGACGAATCGCGATACGGCTGTTGATCGGCCGTTGCATCAACCGGCTGGCGTCTTCGGCTTCGAGCAGGTTGTAGTTGCCAATGAAGCCTGCCGCGAAAACATCCACCGGGGCAGTGTAAAGGGTTTCGGCATCGCCGCTCTGCACGATACGACCCTGATTCATCAGGAAGATGCGATCGGACATGGTCAGCGCTTCTTCCTGATCGTGGGTCACGAAGATCGTGGTCAGCCCCAGCTCACGCTGAATGGCACGAATCTGCTCGCGCAAGTGCTTGCGAATCCGTGCATCCAGCGCCGACAACGGTTCATCCAGCAGCAACAGACGCGGGCGAGTCACCAGCGAGCGGGCGAGGGCCACGCGTTGGCACTGGCCGCCGGACATCTGATGCGGATAGCGGCTGGCGAAATCGGTCAGTTCAACCAGCTTCAACACCTCGGCAACCCGCTTGTGGGTGTCGTCGGCATTGACCTTCTGCATACGCAGGCCGAAGGCGACGTTCTGCTCCACAGTCATGTTTGGGAACAGCGCGTAGCTCTGGAACACCATGCCGATGTTGCGCTTCTGTGGGGTGACTGGGACCAGATCGACACCGTCCAGCAGAATGCGCCCGCTGTTGACCGAGGTCAGCCCCGCGATGCAGCGCAGCAAAGTTGACTTGCCACAACCGGACGGGCCGAGCAGGGTGACGAACTCACCGCGCTCGATGGTGCAGTTGATGTCACTGAACACCGCTGTGCTGCCGTAATTTTTTTGCAGGTTTTCGACGCTGACAAAACTCATATCAGTCTTTGTCCTTATTCAGGCGATTGGCGGCCAGGGTCAGCAGCAACACGAAGAGGAAGTAGGAAATCACCAGCGCACTGTTGAAGTGACCGCTGCTGTTACGCATATTGTTCAGGTACACCTGTAAGGTTTCGTAGCGTGTGCCGACCAGCAGGTTGGCGAACACGAACTCGCCGAACAGGAAGGAAAACGACAGCAGCAGGGCGACCATCAAACCTTTGCGCAGGTTGGGCAGTACCACCAGAAACGCTGCTTGCCAGGTATTGGCACCGAGTAACTGCGCCGCGTCCATCAGGTCGGTCAGATTGATCGCTTGCAGGTTGTTACTGATCGCCCGGTACATGAACGGCAGGGCAACGGTGAAATAGCAGCCGATCAGAATCCACGGCGTGCCAACCATCGCGAACGGCCCGGAACCATACAGCTGCAGCAGGCCCACGGACGACGCTACCGGGGGTACCGCGAAGGGCAGCAGGATCAGGATGTTCATCAACGCATCAAGCCGCGGGAAGTGGTAATGCACCACGAACAGCAGCGGCAGGATCAGCACCACCGAGAGAATCAGCGCGCCCACACAGACCAGCAGCGATTGACCAAACGCAGCGAGGAAGCGCGGGTCGCTCCACAGCGCGATGTACCATTTGAAGGTCAGGCCACTGGGCAGAATGCTTGCCGACCAACTGGTGGCCAGTGAGTAAAGCAGCGTACCGGCCAGCGGCAGCAGCAGGATGAAGAACAATAGATAAACGACCGCCCGGTGATAAAACCGTGCCGGGCCTCTTTCAGCGCGAGACATGGTAGCTCCTCTTAAGCAACCACTGATGAACGACGGTGACCAGTGTCATCAGGCCGACCAGAATCATTGCCAAAGCGCTGGCCATGTTCGGATCAAGACTGATATCGCCTGCGACCATGGCTGCAATGCGGATCGGCAGCACGTTGAAGTTGCCGGTAGTCAAGGCGTACACCGTGGCGTAAGCGCCCAGCGCGTTGGCCAGCAAAATCACGAAGGTGCCGAGCAGGGCGGGAGTCAGTACCGGCAAACCGATGTAACGCCAGAATTGAAAGCTGCTGGCGCCGAGCAACGACGCCGAATCACGCCAGTCCTGACGCAACGCGTCGAAGGCCGGGTAAAGCAGCAACACGCCAAGGGGGATCTGGAAGTAGGTGTAGAGGATGATCAGCCCGGTTTTCGAATACAGGTTGAAGTCTTCGATGATCCCCGCCTGCTTGAGCATCAAGGTTACAGCGCCGTTGAAGCCCAGCAGAATGATGAACGCAAAGGCCAGAGGGACGCCGGAGAAGTTGCTGGTCATGTTGGCGAACGAATTGACGAAGTCCCGCAGGCGAGAGTCCACGTTGCGCAGCGAGTAACTGCCCAGCACCGCAATGATGATGCCGAACAGGCTGGACCAGAAGCTGATCTCCAGGCTGAACTGCATGGCCTGACGGTAGAACCGCGAGTCGAAAGCCTTGATGAAGTTTTCGAGGCCCCAGCCTGCTTCGGAATGCAGGCTGTTGATCGCTACCCAGCCGAGCGGCGCGATCTGAAACACGAAGAAGAACAGTGCAAACGGCAGCAGGCAGAGAAGCCCGAGCCATTTACCGCGATTTTGGGTGCTCACTTGAGAATCTCCCGGCATAACGGTTTGTCGTGGGGCACACCGAGCAGTTCGCAGACAGTGCCGCACAACTCGGTTTGCCTTGGCGTCGCCTCAGGGTTCAGGTTGAACGCATCGCCCAGCACGAACAGTGGGACTTCGCGTTCTTCGGGCAGCAGGCCGTTGTGGGAGCGGTCGTTGTTCATGCCGTGATCGGCGGTGATCAATACCTGATAACCGGCGTCGAGCCAGCCTTGCAGGTAATCCGCGATGATGATGTCAACGCTGCGTGCGCTGTTGCGGTATTGCGGGCTGTCGAGGCCGTGTTTGTGCCCGGCGTCGTCGATGTTCATGGGGTGAATCAACAGCAGATTCGGCGTGTGCCTGACGCGCAGACTCTCTGCGTCGGCAAACAGGTGCGAATCGGGGTAATGGTCAGCGTAATAAAAGTGTCCGTGCTGAATCGGTAATTTCACGTCATCCGTGTGGCGATCACGGGCGGCATCGAACGGCGTGCGATTGTACAGTTCACTGACCCAGTGATAGGCCGCCGCGGCGGTACTGAGCCCGGCATCGGTGGCGTAGTGGAACATGCTGCGTTGGTTCGATAACCGGGAAACCTGGTTGTGGACGATGCCGCTTTCAATCGGCGGTACGCCCGTCAGGATGCATTCGTACAGCGGGCGCGAGAGTGCCGGCAATTCGCATTCCAGCTTGTAAAGCGAAGCTCGACCTGCGTTGGCGTAAGCCTGCAGATGGCCCATCGCGTGTCGGGCCACTTCGTAGTTAAGGCCGTCGAGCACGATGAGGATGACATTGTGTTTCATGAGCCAATCGCTCCGGCAGGGTGTGTCACAGGCTGATACTTGGGCGTAAAGATAAAAAAATGGCCTCATCCTTGAGGCCTTTGGTGCATCAGTTCATTTCGACGATGACTTGCTCGTTCCACATCTGTGGCAGCGCCTTGGAGGTCTTCTCCCATGCTGCTGCGTTTTTGATCGGCGTCACGCCTTTGTACTGTTCGTTTGGCAGCAGTTTGGCCTGAACGTCTGCTGGCAGTTTGATGTGCTCAGCACGGATCGGGCGTGCGTTGCCCTTGGCCAGGTTGATCTGACCAGCATCACTGAAGATGTACTCTCGAGCCAGTTTGGCGGCGTTAGGGTTTTTCGCGTATTTGTTGATGATGGTGGTGTAGCCGGAAATCACCGAACCATCGGACGGGATCAGCACCACGTAGTCATCCGGGTTGGTCATCTTGGCCTTGTAGCTCAGGCCGTTGAAGTCCCAGACGATGCCCACTTCAACTTCGCCTTTTTCCATGCTCTGGATGTTCGGGTTGTTGAGGGCCAGACGCTTCTGCTTGGCCAGTTCAGTGAACAATTGCAGGCCTGGCGCGATATTGCTTTCGTCGCCTTTCATGGCAATCGCAGCGGCCAGAACGCCGTTGGCGGCCTGGGCTGCGGTGCTCACGTCACCCACAGTAACCTTGTACTTGCCGTTCTTCAGGTCAGCCCACTTGGTGGGTACTTCAGAACCGTGCAGCAGTTTTTTGTTGACTACAAAAGCGATGGTGCCGGTGTAGGCCAGTGCCCAGTGACCGTCTTTGTCTTTGGCCCAGTCCGGGACCTGATCCCAGGTGCTTGGCTTGTACGGTTGGGTCACGCCTTTAGCCGCTGCGATAGGGCCGAAGGCCGCGCCGACGTCACCGATGTCAGCGCTGGCGTTGTCTTTTTCCGCGTCGAACTTGGCGATTTCCTGGGCCGAGCTCATGTCCGTGTCCATGTGCTTGAGGCCGTATTTGGTCTGCAAGTCAGCCCAGGTGTCTTTCCAGTTCGCCCAGTCGTCCGGCATGCCAACACTGTTGACTGCGCCTTCAACCTTCGCGGCTGCTTCAAGGGTTTTCAGGTCAGCGTCTGCCGCCATGACGGACGTGCTGAGAGCGATAGCGGAACCGAGGAGTGATGCCAGCAAAAGGTGTTTCATTCGAAGCTCCTTGTGCACTTCTGAAAGATCTTTTTAGAAGTGATCGTTGCGGGTTGGTTGGTCTAGGTCAGCAATACCTGAGCCAAGTTAAGCTTTTTCGATGACATTTTTATGTTGGCGACGCGCATTGGTCGCTTGGCGCGCGGTCAGTCAGCGTTGCGCGGGGTAAGCGTAGACCAAGATGCAAGCCTTGATCTGAAAGGCCTTCAGCGGTTTTTTACGTGAGGCTGGCATGGTTTGTGATGGGCGTTGTCATGGAGCAGTCATCTACACTCCGTAGGCTGTTTCCATGCACCATCGTGTGCAACGAGAATAAACAGCGCGCTGTTTTGGCGCTGGTCTAGTCCAGAAAGGAAGCCTGATGCGCGAAGAAGTGCCCCGTGCGGTCACAACGATCTGTAATGCCCTGCAAGAGCAGATCGAGCATGGTCTTTTGCCGCCTGGCAGCAAGTTGCCTGCCGAGCGTAAATTGAGTGAGGTGTTCGATACCACGCGCATCACCTTGCGTGAGGCATTGGTACAGCTCGAAGCGTTGGGGCTTATCTATAGAGAGGAACGGCGCGGGTGGTTTATTTCACCGCCACGCTTGGCATACGACTTGATGCGCCGTAGCCACTTTCACGCAATGGTCAGTGCTCAGGGGCGAGTCGCTGACACTCAGGTTATCTCTGCGCGTCTGCAACCGGCCTCGGCGAAGATCTGCGAAATGCTTCAATTGCCTGCGCTGTCCAGCGTGATCCAGATTTGCCGTGCGCGACGCATTGATCGGCGTCTGGTGTTGTACGTTGAGCATTACCTTAATCCCGAATACTTCCCCGGCATCCTCGATTACGACCTCAATCAGTCACTGACCGAGCTGTACGCCAGCCGCTATGAGTTGCGTTACGGTCAGGTTCGCTTCGAAATGGTTCCCACCGCCTTGCACGCCGAAGCCTCTGCGGCGCTCAAGGTTTCACTGGGCAGCCCTGGATTGCGTATCGCGAGAGTCAACTTCGATCAGAACGAGCGCTTGATTGACTGTGATCTGGAGTATTGGCGACATGACGCGATACACGTGAGTGCGGTGGTGCGGGATATCGAGGGATTGCCAAATAGTAAATCTCATTCAACCGGACCTGTAGCAGCTCACTAGCGACGCATTCTTACCTGATCAAATCGATTTTTTGTTGGAGCGAGGCTTGCCCGCGAAACAGAAGGCGCGGTATCGCAGACACACCGCGTTGTTGCTCTTCGCGGGCAAGCCTCGCTCCAACAGGTCGCTGTTTGCCGCGAGTTAACGAGGGATCACGGACATCGGGACCGCCCCAGCAGGTCTTGGTTTCGCTGAGATATTCCTCAGAGTTCGTCCTCTTAACTAAGCTTCTCCAGAATCTTGAAAACGACAGTGCCCAGAATCCCGATCATCCCCAGCCAGATCATGAACACGCCGCTGTTGCGCTCCTGGTAGCTGTAACCAATGCATAACAGCAGCATACCCGCGAGAATCGGTAGCAGAGTCGAGAAAAAGGCGTCGATGACGTCCCACTTTCAGAGACTGATGGATTCAGTCCAGGCGGGTTTGGACGTTATCGCGTTGATATAAGGCAGGCCTTGGTAAGCAGGCACAGAACGCGTGCCTGCCCCGATATTTAATTATGGCAACTCATGACTCGCATAAAACGCAGTCAACACCTTAACCAGATGCGCCAGGTCCTGACTGCCCGCCAATTCCCGGATCGAGTGCATGGCAAACGTCGGCAAGCCGATGTCCACGGTGCGCACGCCCAGGTGGCTGGCGGTGATCGGGCCGATGGTTGAACCGCAGGCCATGTCGCTGCGCACCACGAAGCTCTGCACCGGTACTTCTTCAGCCATGCACAGATGGCGGAAGAACCCTGCGGTTTCGCTGTTGGTGGCGTAGCGCTGGTTGCTGTTGACCTTGATCACCGGGCCTGCATTGAGTTTCGGGCCGTGGTTGGCGTCGTGTTTCTCGGCGTAGTTGGGGTGAATGCCGTGAGCGTTGTCGGCGGAGACCAGCAACGATTTCTGGATCGTACGCACGTAATCTGCTCCGTCCGGCAGCAGGCGCTGAATGATCTGCTCCAGCATCGGCCCGTCCGCACCACAGGTCGACGACGAGCCCACTTCTTCATGATCGGTGCAAACCAGCAGGCAGGTCTCATCAGTGTCTGTGCCGAGCAGCGCTTGCAGGCCGGCGTAGCAAGACAGCAGATTGTCCAGACGTGCACCCGCGATGAAGTCGGCGTTCAACCCCACCACTGCGGCGCTTTGCGTGTCGTAGAAACTCAGCTCGTAATCAAGCACCACATCAGCATTCAGACCATGTTCGCGTGCCAGTTGGTCGGTGAGCAGGGCGCGGAAATCGGCCCGCTCATCACCGGCTACCTGAGCCAGAATCGGCGGTAGCTCGGTTTGTGGGTTGATCGTCCAGCCTTCGTTTGCAGTACGGTTAAGATGGATCGCCAGGTTGGGGATCACGGCAATCGGCTGCTTGAAGTCGATAAGCTGGCTTTCGACCTTGCCATCGCGGCGGAAAGTAACGCGGCCAGCCAGGGACAAGTCACGGTCGAACCATGGCGCTAGCAGGGCACCGCCGTAGACTTCGACGCCCAGTTGCCAGAAGCCCTGGCGCTGCAATTCAGGTTGTGGCTTGACCCGTAGGCATGGGCTGTCGGTATGAGCGCCGACCATGCGGATGCCGCCGGTCAAAGGCGACTGACGACCCATGCGGAACGCCACGATAGACGAGTCATTGCGGGTGACGTAATACCGGCCACCGGTTTCGGTGGCCCAGGTTTCGCGCTCGTCCAGGCGCTGGAAGCCAGCAGCTTCAAGGTGTTGGACGAGGGTAGCGGTTGCATGGAAAGGGGTAGGAGAGGCCTTGAGGAAATCAATCAGGCCTTTGTTCAGCTCATCGCGCATAAGTCACTCCAGACAGCAATGGCGGGAGTTTACCGTATTGGCGGGGCGATGTTGGCAAGTCATTGAAGGCAGTGTGACCTTATCGCGAGCAAGCTCGGCTCCCACAGGGAGAATTCGATCTCATGTGGGAGCCGAGCTTGCTCGCGATTCAGGCGCCGCAAATATGAAGCTCGCTTCAGGTAATCAAAACGGCGCAGGACACTCAAACCGCAACCGCTCGCCGCTCTGCGGATGGGTAAAGCTCAACATGCTCGCATGCAGGCACAGGCGCGGATACGCCGCCAGGGCTTCCGGATGTGCATACAGACCATCGCCCAGCAACGGATGCCCGATCGACAACATATGAACCCGCAACTGATGCGAGCGCCCGGTAATCGGCGTCAGTTCGACACGGCTGTAATGACCGCAACGCTCCAGTACCTTCCAGAACGTCTGCGCATGCTTGCCTGCTTCGTGATCCACCACATGCCGGGGCTTGGTAGGCGGGTCGTAACGCAAGGGGAGGTCGATGCTGCCGCTGTCCAGCGTCGGTTCGCCCCAGCACAGCGCGGTGTAGGCTTTTTCGGTTTCCCGGTCATGAAACTGTCTGGACAGCTCGCGATGTGTATCCGGGTCGCGGGCCAGCAGAATGATCCCGGAGGTTTCCCAGTCCAGACGATGGACGATGCGGGCTTCCGGGTAGCCGTTTTCCTGCAGGCGGGTGATCAGGCAATCCTTGTTGTCCTCGGCGCGGCCGGGGACGGAAAGCAGCAGGGTAGGCTTATCAATCACCAGAACGGCAGCGTCCTGATGAATGATGCGGATGTTCGACAACGGCATTTAACGGCCTCTAAACGCAACAGCGGCATCAGCCCCACTCTTGAGAATGGTGCTGATGCCGCCGCAGGCAACCGCCGGATCTAGCGATCTGGCAGGGTGATATTGAGTTCCAGAATCGAACAGCTACCCTGGTTTTCCAGAGCAACCTGCACATCGTTGGACTCGATGTTGACGTACTTGCGGATCACTTCGACCAGCTCTTTTTGCAGGGCTGGCAGGTAATCCGGAGTCGTACGCTGGCCGCGTTCATGCGCCACGATGATCTGTAGACGCTCTTTCGCAACCGACGCGGTGCTGACTTTTTTGCTGGCACGAAAGAAGTCGAAAATGTTCATCAGTTACCCCCGAACAGGCGTTCGAAAAATCCTTTCTTCTGAATGTCCAGGAAACGGTGCTCGCGCTCTTTGCCCAACAGACGATCAACCGCGTCGCTGTAAGCCTGACCAGCATCGCTCTGGTCGTCGAGGATGACCGGCACGCCCTGGTTGGAAGCTTTAAGCACTGCCTGCGACTCCGGGATCACGCCCAGCAGAGTCACCGCGAGGATTTCCTTGACGTCGTCGACGCCGAGCATCTCGCCCTTGCTCACACGCTCCGGGTTGTAGCGGGTCAGCAGCAGGTGTTCCTTGATCGGGTCTTCGCCGCGCTCTGCACGACGCGATTTGCTGGCCAGCAGGCCCAGCATACGGTCCGAGTCACGCACCGACGATACTTCCGGGTTGGTCACGACGATGGCTTCGTCAGCGAAGTACATCGCCAGGTGAGCACCGGTTTCAATACCAGCAGGGGAGTCGCAGACGATGTACTCGAAGGATTCCTTGAGTTCCATCAGGACTTTTTCCACGCCTTCTTTGGTCAGCGCGTCTTTGTCGCGGGTCTGGCTGGCCGCCAGCACGAACAGGCCTTCGATCTTTTTATCCTTGATCAGAGCCTGTTGCAGGTTGGCTTCGCCGTTCACCACGTTGACGAAGTCATATACCACACGACGCTCGCAGCCCATGATCAGGTCGAGGTTACGCAAGCCGACGTCGAAGTCGACGATGACAGTTTTGTGGCCGCGCAGTGCGAGACCGGTACCGATGGCGGCGCTGGTGGTGGTCTTGCCCACACCACCCTTGCCGGATGTAACCACGAGAATCTTGGCCAAGGTGTATCACCCCTAGAGGAAAAGGACAGTTAGTCCTGAATAGCGTCCCTTGAAGCGGCGACCGTCGAACAATGATGGAAATTGAAAGCTGCCAGGCATCCTACCTTGGGAGCGATTTGCCAGGAACGATGGATGCTCCCGGATTTCCTACTGCCTTTGCTACGTTTTCGCGACGAATCAGGGATGCTTTGAAAATGGCGCAGTATCCGTTAAAGCCGGATGATGTTCAACACGTCACCTGACAGGCTGACCTGTACCGACGTACCCCAGAGTGGATCCCTGCGTAAATCTTCGGAAACCTTGTATTGCCCGGCGATGGATATCAGCTCGGCACCCATTTGCTGACAGAAGATTCGCGCCTTGGTGTCGCCTTTTATCCCTGCCAGCGCACGGCCGCGCAATGGACCGTAAACATGGATGTTTCCGTCGGCGAGAAGTTCCGCACCGGGACTGACCGGGGCAATCACCACGAGATCGCCGCCTTGGGCATAAATCTGCTGGCCGCCGCGCACCGGCGTAGTGATCACACGGGTTGGTTTGATGGTCGGCTCTGGCGGGGTTTCGACTTTTTTCTTCGCCGCTTCACCTTCCAGCGGATCCAGTGGGCGCTCGCGGGCGCCTGAAGGTGGTAATACGGGCAAATCGATTGCGATGGCTGCAGCGATGTCTTCGATACGGTTGGCGCGGATCGCCAGTGTGCGCAGGCCATGCTGACGGCACACCCGCATCAGGCCGGGCAGGTCCACGGCGCCGCTGTCGGCGGGAAGTTTGTCGAGGGCCAGCACCAGCGGGGTATTACTGAAGAAATTCGGTGCCTGGGCCACTTTCGCCGCCAATTGGCGGTCGAGGGCCTCGAGGTTGTTACGGGCCAGCTCCAGCACAGTGATGGCGAGCATGCTGCCCTTGAGTTGGAAGACGGGTTCCAGTTCTTGCGATTCGTTTTGGCTCATGGTCGGCATACAACGGCTTGTCGCTAAAAGTGCCGAGACTTATAACGATAACGCCCGCTAGCCGCAAGCGGGGTCGAACCGTTGTAGAATGCGCGGCCATGGTTTTGATGGACGCTTTAATGGATCGCCCGCGTTTTCGAGCTTATTTTCTTCACCCCCGTTTCTGGCCGCTGTGGCTGGGGCTTGGGCTATTGTGGCTGGTTGTTCAACTGCCATTCCGCGCGCTATTGATCATCGGGCGGCTACTGGGGGCGGTGATGTATCGGTTTGCCGCTGATCGCAAATACATTGCTTCGCGCAATCTGGAGCTGTGTTTCCCGCATCTGACCAGCGATGAACGCAAGCGTCTGCTTAAGGAAAATTTCGCGTCTACGGGCATCGCCTTTTTCGAAATGGCCATGAGCTGGTGGTGGTCGAAGGAGCGTCTAGCCAAACTGGCGCACATCGAAGGCCTTGAACACCTGCAGGCCGCACAGCAGCAAGGGCAGGGCGTGATTCTCATGGCGCTGCATTTCACTACGCTTGAAGTGGGCGCTGCACTGCTGGGACAGCAACACACTATTGATGGCATGTACCGCGAGCATAAAAATCCGTTGTTCGATTTCGTCCAGCGTCGCGGCCGCGAGCGTCACAATCTGGACTCCCTCGCGGTAGAGCGTGAAGACGTCCGCGGGATGCTCAAGCTGCTGCGCGCAGGCCGGGCCATCTGGTACGCGCCGGATCAGGACTACGGTGCAAAGCAGAGTGTTTTCGTCCCGTTGTTCGGCATTCAGGCCGCTACCGTGACGGCCACCAGCAAATTCGCCAAGCTGGGGCGCGCTCAGGTCGTACCCTTTACTCAGCAGCGGCTAGCGGACGGCAGTGGTTATCGACTGGTTATTCATCCGCCTTTGCAGGACTTTCCTGGCGAAAGTGATGAAGTCGATTGCCTGCGGATCAATCAATGGGTAGAAAGTGCCATTACGGAGTGTCCGGAACAGTATCTCTGGGCGCACCGTCGATTCAAAAGCCGACCTCCGGGCGAGCCAAAAATCTATAAAAAGCGTACGTGATCAACTGAGGCGCAGCTAAATGCTCGAACCCGTCATCGCAATGGATGCAGTGAATGATGTAGAACCCGTTACCGGGTTGATTCTGTCTGGCGGTGGGGCGAGGGCGGCTTATCAGGTTGGGGTGTTGGCGGGGATTGCCGATTTGCTGCCTCCCGGCGCGCCCAATCCGTTCCCCGTTATCGTCGGTACCTCGGCAGGGGCGATCAATGCAGTAAAGCTGGCCAGCGGCGCGTTGCACTTCCGTACGGCAGTGCATCAATTGACCGAGTTCTGGCAAGGCTTTCGAAGCCATCAGGTGCTGCGCAGCGACTGGCCGGGGGTGATGAGTCAGGCCGGGCGTTTCTTCGGCAACAGCCTGCTGGGAATAGGCTCGCGAGTGCCAGTAGCCCTGCTCAACAGCTCGCCGCTGCGAGACCTGCTCACTGAACGGCTTGACCTGACAGGCATTGATGCGGCAATCGCTGCCAAACACCTGCGGGCGGTAGCAGTGACTGCGTTTGGTTATGAGTCTGGCCATGCCATGACGTTCTATCAGGGCAAGGGCACTATCGATCCGTGGCTGCGCCATCGTCGACTCGGAGTGCCGACCCAACTGACCATCGATCATTTGCTCGCCAGCTCGGCGATCCCGCTGCTGTTCGCGCCGGTCAAAATCGATCAGGAATACTTTGGCGACGGCGCGGTGCGACAGTCAGCCCCAATTAGCCCCGCCCTGCATTTGGGGGCCAATCGAGTTCTGGTAGTGGGTGTCAGCGGCAATCCGCGGGGTGCCGATGCCAACAGGCAGGTGCAGCGGGTCACGAATGGCAAGCAGCCGACCCTGGCGCAGATCAGCGGACACATGCTCAACAGCACCTTCATCGACAACCTCGAAAGCGACATCGAAGTGCTGGAACGCATGAACCTGGTCAGTGACATGCTGCCTTGCGAGCATCGCGTGCGTGAAAAAGGACTCGCTCCGGTGGAGGTCTTGATCATTGCCCCAAGCCAGCCCATCGACCAGATTGCAGCCCGCCATCGCCATGAACTGCCGAGAGCGTTGCGCACGTTTTTGCGGGGGCCGGGCGCGACCAAAACCAGCGGTGCCAGTGTGCTCAGCTATCTGCTGTTTGAGGCGGGTTATTGCCGGGAATTGATTGAACTGGGGCGCTATGACGCCATGGCGCAGGGTGAACAGTTAAAGCGCTTTTTGCGGATTGAGTGAGCCGTGGGACCGGCTTCAGCCGGTAAGGCTGACTATCTGGCGACACAGATGCGGCGGCTGCGCTGGCCTCTTTTAGAAATGGTGCAGTATTTGGGATGGCATAAATCCTGTGGGAGCGAGGCTTGCCCGCGATAAGAGCACCGCGGATATCAGGTCTATCGCGTCCAGCCTTATCGCGGGCAAGCCTCGCTCCCACAGTTGATCCCATACCTCCCGAAGGAGTGGGGTTGCCCCCGATGGTTTCAGAATTGGGCCGCGATGACGCTATCGTTCAGGGCGAACAGTTAAAGCGCTTTTCGCGGATTGAGTGAGCCGTGGGACCGGCTTTAGCCGGTAGGGCTGACTATCTGGCGACACAGATGCGGCGGCTGCACTGGCCTCTTTTAGACATGGTGCAGTGTTTGGGATGGCATAAATCCTGTGGGAGCGAGGCTTGCCCGCGATAAGAGCACCGCAGATATCAGGTCTATCGCGTCC
>NZ_JAWHNU010000042.1:0-62563 GCF_032582135.1 Pseudomonas syringae group sp. J309-1
CGCGATAAGGCTGGACTCGGTTGACTTTAGATCGCGTCCAGCCTTATCGCGAGCAAGCTCGGCTCCCACAAGGTGTGGGTCTCACCTGCGAGGTTACCTACCCACAACACCCACCCGAAGCCAGGTCCTTGAGAATCGGACAGTCCGGGCGGTCATCGCCGTGGCAGTGCTCGACCAGTTCCTGCAGGGTGTCGCGCAAGCTCACCATTTCCTCGATCTTCTGGTTCAGATCAGCGATATGCTCGCGGGCCAGTGCTTTGACGTCGGCGCTGGCGCGTTGCCGGTCTTGCCAAAGCGTCAGCAATTTGCCCACTTCCTCCAGAGAAAATCCCAGATCCCGCGAGCGCTTGATGAACGCAAGTGTGTGCAGATCGTCCTTGTCGTACAGGCGATAACCACTGTCACTGCGATGCGCCGCCTGCAGCAGGCCGGTGGCTTCGTAGTAACGGATCATCTTGGCACTCAGGCCGCTCTGTTTCGCTGCTTGCCCAATGTTCATGACTTTGCCCCCGGATCTTCAGGCTTCCACGTTTTAAGCAGCAAGGCGTTGCTCACCACGCTGACGCTGGACAGTGCCATTGCCGCGCCGGCCAATACCGGATTGAGGAAGCCGAAGGCCGCCAACGGAATTCCGATCAGGTTATAGACGAAGGCCCAGAACAGGTTCTGGCGGATTTTTGCGTAGGTTTTGCGGCTGATCTCCAGCGCTGCCGGAATCAAGGCCGGATCGCCGCGCATCAGCGTAATCCCTGCCGCATGCATGGCGACGTCAGTGCCACCGCCCATGGCAATGCCGATATCGGCGGCGGCCAATGCTGGCGCATCGTTGATGCCGTCACCGACCATCGCCACGACGCCATATCGCTTCAGATCCGCCACTGTTGCGGCTTTGTCGGCAGGCAGCACTTCGGAATGAACGTCACGAATACCCAGTGCCTCGGCAACCACTCTGGCGCTGCCATGGTTGTCACCCGTCAGTAAGTGGCTGCTGATGTTGCGTGCGGCTAATTGCTCAACGGCTTGCCGCGCTCCGGGCTTGAGTGTGTCACCAAAGGCGAACAGGCCCAGCACCGCGGGGTTCGGGCTTTGCTCGATCAACCATGACAAGGTCCGGCCTTCGGCTTCCCAGGCACGGGCGGCATCGGCCAGTTCGTCCATGTGCAAACCGCTTTGTTCAAGCATTCGGCCATTGCCCAAGGCCAAATCGCGGCCGTCCAGCGTCCCGGCAATTCCGACGCCAGGCAGGGCCCGACTGTTTTCAATGCTGGCCGGATGCAGGTGCCAATCCCGGCAGGCGTCCAGCACCGCCTTGGCCAACGGATGCTCGCTGCCGCGTTGCAGCGCGCCCGCCCATTCCAGTACCTGTTCTTCATTGCCGCCTTTGGCGCAGAAGTGGGCGATTTGCGGAGTGCCGGAAGTCAGCGTGCCTGTCTTGTCGAACACCACGGTTGTCACTTCATGGGCACGCTCCAGTGCCTCTGCGTCCTTGATCAAAATACCGTAGCGCGCCGCGACGCCGGTTCCGGCCATGATTGCCGTTGGCGTTGCCAGCCCCAGCGCGCAGGGGCAGGCGATGACCAATACCGCAACGGCGTTGATCAGCGCACTTTCCATCGGAGCGCCCGCCACCAACCAGCCGGCAAACGTAAAAAAGGCGATGACCAGAACGGTCGGGACGAACACCTGGCTGACCCGATCCACCAGTTTCTGAATGGGAGCCTTGCCTGCCTGAGCGTCTTCAACCAGTCGAATAATGCGTGCCAGAACCGTTTCGGTGCCTAGCGCTGTGGTTCGGACCAGCAGGCGCCCCTCGCCATTGATTGCGCCGCCGGTGACCTTGTCGCCGACCTGTTTGGGTACCGGCAGGCTTTCGCCGCTGATCAGGGCTTCATCGGCGTGGCTTTGGCCTTCGATCACTTCACCGTCTACCGGGAAGCGCTCGCCCGGTTTGACCAGCACCAGGTCGCCCAGATTCAGAGCGCTGATGGGGACGTCGTGCTCATGACCGTCAATGACTCGCAGAGCGCGATCAGGTCGCAAGGCTTCCAGCGCGCGAATGGCGCTGGCGGTCTGACGTTTGGCACGGCTTTCCAGGTATTTGCCCAGTAGCACCAAAGCAATCACTACCGCCGACGCTTCAAAGTACAAATGCGGCATTTCGCCGGGGGCGGCAGTGACCCACTCATAAACGCTCAAGCCGTATCCGGCACTGGTGCCTAGTGCTACCAGCAGGTCCATGTTGCCTGCCCCGACGCGCACGGCTTTCCAGGCCGCTACATAAAATCGTGCGCCAAAAATGAACTGGACCGGGGTGGCCAGTGCGAATTGCGCCCAGGCGGGCAACATCCAGTGAATCCCGAAGGGCTGGAGCAGCATGGGTAGAATCAACGGGACCGCTAACAGGATTGCCAGAATCAGCGCCCAGCGCTCTCGGGTCAGTGTGCGAAGCTGCTGGTCGGCTTTCGCAATCGGGTCTTGATGCGCAGTAGCGGTATATCCGGCTTTTTCGACTGCGGCGATGAGGGTGGCGGTATCCGGCCCGCCGTCCGTCTCGATGTGCGCCTGTTCATTGGCAAGGTTGACACTGACGGTCTTCACCCCTGGCACTTTGTTCAGCGCACGCTCGACCCGACCTGCACAACTGGCGCAGGTCATGCCGGAAATCGGCAGATCGAAGTTGAGCGGATTGAGCATGTTCATTCTCCCTGAAGGCAGTTGCCTGCAAGGATCAACCTTTCCACGAGGACAAGGTCAAGTCCAGATCAATAATTCAGATTGGCGCGTTTGAGATACATGCCATTCAGGCTGCTGGCGATTCGGTATTTGAGAATATCGCCGGCTTGAATCTTGATGTTGGTATTGCTCTGGGCCTCCATACCGGGGTCGCAACCGAATACCGCACCTGGCAGCACACGCAGGCGAATGGCGACATTACCCGCGGGAAGGTTGAAGGACACAGATTGTTCCTGGAACAAGCGTCCCGCGAGCTGGTCCTGAATATAGATGCCGATCTCGCAGGATGTCGCGACTTCCAGTCGCTCGCGAGAAATGATCAGAACGCCATAATCCTGATCAGCCTGAACTGCCGGGGAAGCAGCGAACAGGCCGAGAATGCCGAAGAGGCTCAATGCTGACCAGCGCATCGCTGATACTCCTGATAGAGACGGTGATGATGCAGCTTGGCCGAGCCTTGCGCCGAATACCAGCCCGGCAGACAAACGAGAAACTTGACCTTGCCACGATGGGAAGGTGAAACATGGCGTTATCTTCACCTACAGCCCTGTTTGAAGGAGTAGCACCATGCAACGATTCAACGTTCAAGGCATGACTTGCGGCCACTGTGTCAAAGCGGTGACCACCGCCATCAAGGACCAGGACCCCAGCGCGCTGGTGCAAGTCGATCTGCCGACTGGCGAAGTCATTGTAGAAAGCGACCTGACCGGCGAGCAGGTGATCGGCTTGATTTCCGAGGAGGGGTATCAGGCGCAAATCGCCAATACGTGAGTGGGTTAGAACTCGATCTGTGGGAGCGCTGCTTGCACGCGATAAGGCTGGACGCGATATAAAGTGAACTGCATCCAGCCTTAACGCGAGCAAGCATCTCCCACAGTGTGAAATCTCCTACGAGGCGCGGCCGTGAAACTTTTTGAAGTAATTACCTTCTCCTGACACTCAGCCCGCACAGGCCCGGTTAAACTGTCGGGCTGCAAGAGTACTGTCTGGACGCCTCATGAACCTTCGCACCATCCTGATTCTCGGCGCGCTCAGCGCCTTCGGCCCATTGGCCATCGATTTCTACTTGCCAGGTTTCCCGGCCATCGCTTTGGCGTTTGGCACTGACGAGAAACACGTTCAACTGACCCTGGCGTCTTACTTTCTGGGCCTCTCCATCGGCCAGTTGGCTTACGGGCCTGTGGCTGACCGCTTCGGTCGGCGGATTCCACTGCTGTTTGGCGTGACCCTGTTCACTTTGGCTTCGCTGGCTTGCGCCTTCGCGCCGAATCTTGAGTGGCTGATTGGCGCGCGCTTTGTTCAGGCGCTGGGCGGTTGTGCGGGCATGGTGATTTCCCGGGCAATTGTCAGCGATAAATGTGATGCGGTGCAGTCTGCCAAGGTTTTCTCGCAATTGATGCTGGTGATGGGGCTGGCGCCGATTCTTGCGCCAATGCTCGGTGGGTTATTGGTCAATCTATATGGCTGGCAATCCATCTTCATCAGCCTTACAGCCTTCAGTGCACTGGCATCGTTGGCGGTGGCGCTCGGGTTGCCTGAAAGCATGCCGGCCAGCCATCCGCGTCAGCCACTGGCAGGTGCTTTCAAGCAGTACCGCAGTTTGCTGGGGGACCGGATTTTCCTCGGGCATGCATTGACGGGCGGCATCGCCATGGCAGGCATGTTTTCCTATATCGCGGGTTCGCCGTTCGTATTCATCAAACTGTATGGCGTGCCTGCTGAGCATTATGGCTGGCTGTTCGGCACCAACGCTGCTGGCTTCATACTGATTGCCCAGCTCAATGCAAGGCTGGTAGGCAAGAAAGGTCCGGCGTTCCTGCTGTCGCGTACGGTCTGGATTTATCTGGCTGCGGCTTTGACGTTGCTGGCCATTACCGGTTTGCGTACCGAGCAGCTTTGGCCGTTGCTGGTGCCGTTGTTCATCTGCATTGCCAGCCTGGGCTGCATCATCCCCAACGCATCGGCTTGTGCAATGAACGGCCAGTGGGCGCGTGCCGGGAGCGCATCAGCGATGCTGGGGTGTCTGCAATTCAGCGTGGCTGCCGGTGCGGCAGCGTTGGTTGGTGTGTTGCACGATGGCACTGCCGTCCCCATGGCTCTGGTCATCAGTCTATGTGGCGGGCTGGCGGTCACTATGTCGGTATTGACCCGTCGCTTGCAGCACAAGCGTGACGCGTCAGTAATTCAGGGCTGATTGATGCTCCCGCCCTTGTGCGGGAGCCAACCCGGTTATATCAACCAAATCCCGGTCGATCGCTTTCACTGTATTCATTACCAAATGAATGCAGATTGATTGTCTGTGTGCACTATAAATAGTGCTGAGGTGAGTTTCTGTTTATCTTCCTTCAGTGCTACTGGCTAGATGCTACATGGATTGTGGATTTATCCTACGGACTTTTCGGAAAGTGACGAGTGTAAATATGATTGATGGCAGTTAGCTGCGAACATGGGCTCTACTATTTGTCTTATTTTATTGAGCGTTTCTAGTTGTCCATGTTGTAGGAAAATGCCGTGCACGATATGGCGGATTTTCTGTTCGAGGGTATGTGGGCCTTTGTAGCCGGGGTTCGATGGGCGCCCATGTGATATTTTCAGGAATGCTCCTCGCGTGAAAGATTGGGCAAGGTTGATCAGGAAACTCCGGATGCTCTTGATGCAATGCTCTGTTTGCCTGATCGGGTGAAAGGTTCCAAGGCTTATACTGATCGTCCGGAGTTGGTTGGACCATAGTTATGTAAGCCCCGGTCTATCATCGGGCCGTTGCCTTGTTTACGAGCTCCACATTAGATCTGCGCATAAGTTGATAAGCCGTACCAACGCAGTCATCAATGCCGTGGGTGTCCTGAGGCCTTTCCAGGTTAAAGGTCGTCAGTTACCTGAGGCGTTCTACTTCACTGGCTCATTACGGCCTCGACTATGGCGGTCTTGCTTCTTGGTTACAACTGTATTACTGCCACCATGTCATCGCGATAGACGATGTTTCAACAGGGAGTGAACATATGGTTTCCGGAGCGTTACTAACTGTTAATAGTGATAATTGTCATTGAATTCATGTGCTTAGCGCTGGTAACTATTTTTTCCTGATGCTGAATCTTGCGACTGCGAAAATTCATACGAAAATCGGGTGTTAAGAGATAAGCGGGGCGCGCAGGCCTTCAGGCCGAAGACGCGAGGATTGAGCCCGAAGGGCGGAGACATGGCCGTCAGGTGTGGCTCGGTTCACCATGGCCGCCCTGTAGATGTGGAGCATGTTTACTGTACGGGCCTCCGATATAGCAAAACAGAGGTGTTGCTGCTCGACCTGAGCCAACGTGGGGGCAGAGCAGGTGATCTGTCGCCGCCTCGCAACCTGCTGCCAGTCAAAAATTCACGGGTGTTCTGGACACATTACATGCCCGGTGGGGACGCCGCACCATGCGGCTGGCAAGTGTGCCGGTCGACCCGCCGTGGGGTATGCAGCGCGAGATGACGAGCCAGAGCTCCACGACCAAAATGGAAGAGCTTTGGACGGTTTACTGCAGTTGAAGGTGGCATTTTAGGTGTGTCGACGGGGCGGTGTTCGAAACCGGGTCACCGCCCGGCAACTGAATGCACTGCGCGCACTGCAACGTACCGATCCCGACTTGGGCGATCTGGCCACGGCTGTCGCGCTGGCGTTCGACGCCTCGACCATCGACAACCCGGAACTGGCCCGGTTTATTCTGGAGAAGACCTGCCGCCGCATCGTCGTTGCTGAGCTAGGCAGTCACGAAGCCATGATCCGGCACCCGGAGCGTTTCGGTCAGTTGAACTGCCTGTCGCCCGCGCAGGTCACTAACTTTACCAACCGGATCAGGAAGCTGGGTTAATCATGCCCCAAGGGATTCACGAAGATGCGTTAAGCGCCATGCTTGAGGGCGGTGCGGTGCGGTGCGGTGCGCGATGTGCTGGTGAGTCGTAAGGAAAACAAGTGGACGTTGGCCATCCGTCTGGGCGGCGCAGGCAGTCGCTGGCTGCTGGTGCGCTCGCGACGAGAAGCGTTGCGCACCTGGGCCAGCCTGACGGCCGTGGGCCGGTTTGCCGAGTCGGCGGCGATTCGCGCTTTTCAGGTGGAAGTGTGACGCGCTGAACGGTCATCCAACTTCCAAGGCGTGGCCTACTCTTTAGTAAGAGTGATGTGAGGTTGTACCCGATTCCGGGATGGAGGTGTGGTATGACTAAAGATACGGTATTTGCTCGCTGCGTAACCTTGGATGGCAGTGAGCTGCTTCATGAACGGCAGATCGGGTTGGCCGGGCGCTGGAGTTTGATGGGTGATTTCGTGCTGTGTACCCAGTGCCTGGCCGCGCAGTCCATAGGCCTGGCGCAAAAAACCTTTGAGCATGCGCCCGACTGTGTGGCCAGCCAGTACGGGCTGCATCCTTGGCACGAGCTGGCTTACCTGTTGAGTGAGATCCCTCCGTTAGCGGGGCACCCCCTGCACTGACTGTCGTTGGCCGATTCGCCCGACAAGTTTGCGTGAATCGGCGCAGAGGTATTCGGACTAAGACTTCACGTGGCAGCGCATAAAAAAGACGCTTTCACCGATCAATATGCTGGCAGTCGGCCAATAGCAGTCGTTTAGAGCTACAAAAATAAATCTGTCTCCGTCCTTCTCTCTTTGATTGTTGTAAGTAGCTAGCTACATTGGTGGCTAATTGACGCTTCTCAGGCTTTCAAGGACGACCCATGCGCATCCAACACTTAGAGATATCTAACTTCCGAAAACTGCTTTCTGTGCGAATTGAATTCGCCAATGAGACCACGCTGCTTGTAGGGGCAAACAACAGCGGCAAATCCTCCGCCATGCTGGCACTCCGGAGATTCTTGGTTTCTAAGGCTTCTGCTTTTCGGCTCCAGGATCTGACTCTTTGTCATCTCACCAAGCTGGACGAGATTGGTAAAGAGTGGGAGAACCCACCAGCAAACTTTGAAATTCCTACTGCCAAGGACTGGGCCGACTGGCTCCCTAGCTTGGATATCTGGGTGTCGGCAGATCAAGGAGAGTTCCACTTCATCCGCGATCTCATACCTAGCTTTAAGTGGCGCGGGGGCCTTGTGGGAATGCGTTTCCTGCTTGAGCCAGATGATATGAGTAAGCTGTACACGGACTATCGCAAAGAGCGCGCGAGGGTCGCAGAGCTTGAGGATGCTCTAGGGAGGGAAGACCCGCCTGGTAGCCCGCTGAAGCTATGGCCGCAGAGCCTTCATGATTACTTGAACCGTCGGCTGGGAGACAAATTCAAGGTTCGTTGGTACCGCCTAGATCCACAACAACTTAGGAAGCCTGACAAGTCGACTCGAATGGCGCAAAGGCAGCAATTGAGCCTTACTGCGCTGCCCTTGGAAAGCAATCCCCTCAGTGGATTAATTCGAGTACATGAAATCAATGCACAGCGGGGATTCGGCGATCATTCGGACGACAATCAAGGCGATAACAATAGACCCAGCGGCGCTAGAAAACTCTCGGAACAACTCAGAGCCTATTACTCCCGACACCTTGATCCAGGTGACAGTCCAGATATCTCAGATCTCGAAGCGTTGCGGGCGATAGAAGCAGCTCAGTCGGCATTCGATACGAAGCTAGGTAGCAGCTTCGAACCCGCTATTAGAGAGGTCGAGGGATTGGGCTACCCTGGCCGCAATGACCCACGCATCAAAGTCGCAAGTCGCCTGGCAACAACTGATGGCATGAACCATGAAGCGGCCGTCCTTTTTGAGTTGGATTCAATCGAAGGAGCCCCAGGAGCCCCTCCTCTTCATTTACCAGAGACCGCTAACGGGTTGGGATATCAAAACCTGATATCTATGATTTTCCGGCTGATGGGTTTCAGGGACGAGTGGCTGAGAAAAACCAGGGCCGCCAACACGGAAGCAATAGACCGCGTCGAGCCCATCCACCTCGTGCTCATTGAGGAGCCTGAAGCCCACCTTCATGTTCAAGTGCAACAAGTTTTCGTACGGCACGCCTACCAAGTTCTATGCCGGGATGCTTTGCTTGAACGCTACCCAAATCTGAAGACTCAGCTTTTGGTGAGCACGCACTCCAGTCATGTAACTCATGAAGTAGAGTACCAGAACCTTAGGTATTTCAGGCGACTCCCAGCTGGGATGTATGGCATCGGTGTGCCGGTGTCTACGGTCTCTAATCTCTCTAACGTGTTCGGCGAGGGAACCAAGACGAAGGAGTTCGTAACCAGGTACCTGCGGGCACAGCATGCAGACATTTTCTTCGCCGACGCCGTCATCTTGGTAGAGGGCTCAGCAGAGCGAATGATGCTGCCGCATTTTTTGCGGAATAAGTTTCCATTCCTTGACCGCTGCTACATCACAACCCTCGATATCGGTGGCAGTCACGCACACCGACTAAGGCCCTTAATTGACGCCCTTGGCATCCTCACACTGGTTATTACAGACCTCGATGCAGGGCTCAATAAAGCTGCAAAACCCGTGCAAAGAAACGCAGATCAGATTACGAACAATCCCACATTGCGGAGCTGGATGAAACTGATGCATCTGGGCAGCACCGTGGACGAGCTACTTGAGCTGCCAGCGAATCAAAAAGAACACCAGATCGACGACCTGTACTCGGTACGCATCGCATATCAAACTCCTATTTCCACCCACCTGCCCGCTACTGGTGAAGCAATACAAGCTCTTCCAAATACCTTTGAAGACAGCTTTGTGCTTAGCAACGTCCGTCACTTTGCGGAAAAGGTAGGGAGCACTGGTCTGATGAAGGCTTTCGTTAAAGTTTTAAATGAATCGCAAACATCTGAAGCCGTCGGGGAAGGGTTTTTCAACGAACTACGCGAAGGAAAGAAAGCAGAGTTTGTGCTGCTCGTTTTGGGGGATAAAAACTTTTCCAACCTCGAAATCCCTGTATACATCAGTGACGGCCTCAACTGGCTTGAGTCCAAATTGCGAAGCAAACAAAAAGAGCTGCTGGTAATTCCGCCCGAGGGCGCGGAGGTGACGCCGTGAGCGAAGCAGCTGCTGCAGATGCGGACACCACTATGCAGGCTTGCCTGAATCTGGCAGACCCAAAGAGTTTTTTTCTTTACGCAGGTGCTGGCTCAGGAAAAACCCACTCACTCGTCGAGGCTATCCGCGAACTCAAAAGTCGCGAGCGAGAACGCCTGACGTTCGAGGGCCGGCGCATTGCGGTGATCACCTACACAAACGCAGCCTGCGACGAGATTCTTCGGAGGCTAGAGTTTGATCCACTAGTGGAAGTCTCGACTATTCACGCGTTCGCATGGCGCCTAATCCAAGGATTCGACAACGAGATCAGAGAGTGGCTAAGGATCAAACTTGCCCAGGACATTGAGAAGATCGAGGGCGAGCTAGCACGCTCGAAAGGCGACAATAAAACCTCTCGAGCAAACAGACGGAAGCTACAAAGCAAAACACGCAGACTTGAAACCCTCGACGAGATTACGAAGTTTATCTACAGCCCCACAGGCGACAACCGAGATCAGCAAGCGCTCAATCACGATGAGGTCATCAAGTTAACTGCAGCATTCGCTCCTGAACGCCCTTTGCTGGATGTTCTAGTGGACCGCTACCCAGTTGTATTGATCGATGAAAGCCAAGATACCCACGCTCCAGTAATGGAGGCTTTTCTGAAAGTCCAGCAATCGGCGCAGACACGTTTCTGCCTGGGACTACTGGGCGACACCATGCAACAGATTTACGGACATGGAGTTACGCGCCTTGATAAAGCGATACCGGGTGACTGGCTGAAACCTGAAAAGGTCGTTAATCGCCGCTGCCCTCGTAGGGTGGTAGATCTTATCAATGTGATTCGAAGCACTGCAGACACTCATCAGCAGACCCCAAAGCCTGATGCCATTGAAGGTATAGTGCGCATGTATTGCATTAGTCAAAGCCAAGAACAGGCTCCAAATCTGGAGGAAGGCATCGCTCATTCGATGGCTTTAATCACCGATGACAGCGGATGGGCTACCGGCCCTGAAGGCCGAAAGACCTTGATCCTCGAACATAAGATGGCTGCACGGCGGATGGGTTTCGAGAAGCTGTTCACCCCCCTATACGCGGTTGAGCACCTTCAAACAGGCTTGCTAGATGGAACCCTGCCCGCACTGCGCGTTTTCAGCGAAGGCGTTCTTCCCATCCTTAACGCTAAGGATGATCTCTTCCTCCTGCTTGAAGCCGTACGCTCTCGTTCTCCCTTGCTGAGCAAGGATGTTATGCAATCAACAGGCGATCAATCGGCCCATATGCAGCGCGTAGAGGACGCGACACAAGCTCTGCTCTCTCTTTTCGAAAGAAGCAATCCAACACTGAGCGAGGTCGCAATGCTTCTGCTGCAAACCCAACTGCTTGATGTCCCTGAAAATCTGGTTGGGGCCATGGTGTTGGGAGCCCCAGGTGAGGCTCCAGATCCTGAAGATACGAACGCGATGACCAACTACGCCTACCAGCAATTTCTGGAGCGTCCATTTTCGGAGCTGGCAGCCTTTGCGAGTTATGCGGATGGCCTTTCACCGTACGGCACACATCAAGGTGTAAAGGGACTAGAGTTTCCACGAGTCATGGTTGTCATCAATGATGAGGAGGCAGGCGGCTTCTTATTCAGCTACGACAAATTGCTGGGTGTAAAAGAACCAACAAAGACTGATCGGGACAACGAGCGTGACGGTAAGGACAACGCACTAGCACGTACTCGCAGGCTACTTTACGTGACGTGTAGTCGTGCTGAAAAAAGCCTGGCGATTGTCGTATACACACCCCAGCCCACACTGGCCAAGCGAAACGTAGTTGCTGCTGGCTGGCTCCAGGAGAGCGAGGTCGAAATCCTGTGAGGCATCCTTGGATTACCTTCACAGTGAGGTGGCATCAACTGGCTCCAGCATAACCTCAGAAGTTATAAAACCTAGCTGGCAAGCTAGGTTTTATAATGGTCTCTCCATTGGAGAGGCTTACAGGAAAATATCAAGCACGCTATTTGAAACGGAGGTAAGCGTCCGCTCAGCACACCTTGCGTAATTATAAGGGGGTAGCAACGTAAGCGTCTGGCAATCACGTCTTGCGAGCAGTTAATTGTCTGGGTCACTTCTCGGACGTACAGGTACCTGTTTGTGCACGGCATTGGACAGAACCAACGATGTCGTGACCGAACCATGGACAGCCAGCGCATCGACTATAGTCTCCAAATCAGCAGGCTGAGAAAACGCGCAACGGACTATGAAGCAGTCTTCTCCCGTAATCCTGTCAGCTTCTAGCACCTCAGGTATGTTGTTAAACAACTCCAGATAGCGCTTGATATGCTGGTGAGTTGTAAGCGTCTGCCAAAGTCACCTTGTATGACTCAGAACGGTATAAGCAGTCCTTCAGAAAGCCGTAGGACGGCTGATAATCCATGGCCTGACCTCATCCGGCGTCATGAAAAGCCTCGTTTATCGCGTTGAGCAAAGTAGCCCTTATAGGCGCGTCACCCTCTCACCTACCAATCCTCAAATACCCGAAAGTCATTCTCTCGGGCATTTGAGCATCCGGTAAAAAAACTTGTAACTCAGTTCACCTTGAACCGTCCCACCAGCCCCTGCTGTTGCTCGGCCAAGCGGGCTAACTCGCGGCTGGTGACGGCGGTTTGTTCAGCACCGGCGCTGACTTGGATAACCAGAGTGTTGATGTCGTTTACGTTGCGGTGGATCTCCTCGGCAACCTGACTCTGTTGTTCTGCCGCCGAGGCGACCTGTATGTTGCTGTCGCTGATGGTCGCGATGCCCTCGGCTATTTCTTCTAGCAACTCCCCTGCGCGCACTACGTTGCTCGCGCCTTCTTGAGCCTTCCCTAGAGTTTCCTGCATGGAAGTGGCGGCACGGTCGGAGCCGGATTGCAGATTGGCGATCATCTTCTGGATACTGACGGTGGAATCCTGAGTCTTTTTGGCCAGATTCCGCACCTCATCGGCGACCACGGCAAATCCACGACCCTGCTCACCGGCACGGGCAGCCTCAATGGCAGCGTTCAAAGCTAGCAGATTGGTTTGCTCTGCTACACCACGAATCACATCCAAAACCGAGGAGATGGAATAGCTTTCACCCTTGAGCTCCTCAATGATTCGGGATGTTTGTTCGGCCTGAACCTCAAGCCCTTTGATCAAGCTGATGGTGTTCTCGATTTCAGTCTTGCCCTGCATAGTGCTGGCATTAACGCGCTGCGACATCTCTGCGGCGTCGGTAGTGCTGCGCGCCACGTCTTTGACCGTGGCGCTCATCTCGCTGATGGCAGTGACCACCTGATCGGTGCCTTGACGCTGCTGGACGACGTTATTGCTAGTTTGCAGGGCCACAGCCGAAGACTGCTCGGCGGCGGTCGCGACCTGCGCCGTGGCACTCCCGATCTCACGGATCACTTCACCGATCTGTATGGCCATGTTATCCAGGTTACGCGAGATCTCGCCAAACTCGTCTCTGCCGGTGTAACGGGTTCTGGCAGTTAGGTCACGCGTGGATAGCGAAATAAGGGTGCGGTTCACGTCGACCACAGCGATTTTGATATTGCGAATAATCACCGAAGCGAGCCACAGCACCGCAATCAACATCAGAATGACGGTGGCTATTGCGACATACAGACTGCGCTGGGCATCGGTACGCGCGACATTGGCTAGGCTCACGACCGTCTGGCCCAGTTCAGCCTCGACCTGAGCCATCATGTCGATACGGCTGGTGGAAAGGTTGAACCAGTCTTCGGGTTTGATATTAAGCGGATCGCCTAGAGGCGTATCAAATCCGAGTTTTTGCAGGCGAGCTACATCGACGGATGCGGGCTGTTGTAGAACCGCATCCAGCTTATTTTTGAACACGGCAGGAGCCCAGCGTTGAAAGGCCTCGAAATAGCCGGAGAACTCGCCCATGTTGCGGCTGAAACGTGACAACAGCGGCGCATCAAAACGGTTTTGGTTGAATGCCAGGCCAAGCAGTACACGCTCTCGACCAGAGCGCTCTTTCATGTCTACGAACTGATTGAGTGAACTCAGCCCACGCAGGATTTCCGGATCCTCAATGCTGGTTTCCAGTGAGTAAGAGAGGCCGATCAAATTTTTGATAAGATCGGTGAATCGGGTGCCGGACTCGCCGTTATTGATTGCGAGCGTGTCCACCTGCTGACGCAGTCCGGCCAAACCATCAATTGCGCGCAGCATCTTGTCAGGCGCGATAAGACCCTCGGTCGATTGCGCATGCATCGCGCTCACCGCACGGTCGGTTTCTTGGCGTAAGACTTTCAACTTGTCCTGCATCGTCTTACCACCGCTGCCCAGAAACACGCCGCTTGCGCCGCGCTCACGCTGGATAGTGGTTACTACGTCACTGAGTTTCTGCGCGGTGCCGGTAGCGGTGACCGCTCGGTTCATCTCGCTCAGTGTCTCTCGTTTGTCAGCTACAAAAATCCCGGCGAAGACCAGAAAGCCCAACAGGGGAAACATCAAAATAAGCAGTAGCTTTGTACTCAAAGGAGCATTTCTAAGCATGGCAGGCCTCAGGGCTTGAAGATGTTGTTTAAAGCTATCCAAGGCGAACGTTCTATGAAGTCGACGTCTGATAGAGCCCAGGATGGTTCAGTAGTAGCCTGCCGTAGCCAGTTTTTTCTCCGTTCGGAATGTTTCGGCTGAAACCAGCAAAGCTTTACCTGTACCCGTGTATCGATAGGGGCCTAGGTACCGAGTAGGTGGGATCTTTAGCTAGTACGAAGCGTTGACATGGCAAAGCGGACTGCGAAAAAAAAGGCCCTCATTGAGGGCCTTTGCGTCTGCTAACTGTAATTCACTTCGAAAGCCAAGACTCTACGACATCCGAACCATGCTCATTTTTCCAGGCTTTAAGCAGCTTGTGATTACCACCTTTGGTCTCAACGATCTCGCCCGAATGCGGGTTTTTGTAAACTTTCAACGAACGTGCCTTCCGAGTACCCTTCTCTGCAGGCGCAGACAACGGAGCCGATTTGCCACGCTTAGCAGCCGTAGGATCAAGCAGATTGATTACGTCACGCAGGCTGTAGCCGTACTCAGCCAGCAGACCGCGTAGTTTGCTCTCAAACTGCATCTCGGCCTGCAAGCCAGAATCGGATTTCATCGACTCAAGCGCAGCCAGTTGAGCAGCCAGATCTTGTTCGAGTTTGCGAAATTGTAAGCGTTCGGCGAACTCACCTGGCAACTGAGTGCGCCCTAAGGTTATGCATAACAAGTCTTATACCTATCCAAGCCGTTCTCATATGCTTGCGACTCGGGAAATATGCCAACTGAAAACGCTGGGATCTGTTCGCAATGCGAAGTACGGGATGCCAGACGGAGGCTACGTTGATTCAAGCTTTTATGGTTGATGTGGATGGTGTCGTCGTTGATGGTCGCCCCTCCGACGGTGAGGGCTGGGCTTCATCTCTTGAGGAAGATCTCGGGCTAGCAAGCTCAGATCTCCATAAGGCGCTCTTCGAGCCTTACTGGGATGCCATAGTTACAGGCAAGTTATGCCTAGAGGAGAGGCTTGAGTCAGTGCTGGCAGACATTGCTCCGAAACTTTCTCGGCATAGATTATTGAGTTATTGGTTTGAAAACGATGCTCGGCTCAACCTTGGGTTGCTGTCGGATCTGGCCCGTCATCGTCGTCGTGGTGTGAAAGTATTTCTCGCGTCCAATCAAGAACACCTACGCGCAAATTTTTTAATGAAATCGCTTGGTCTGGAGCACTACTGCGATGGCATCTTTTACTCGGCGGCGCTGTCTTGCCGAAAGCCAAGCCTTGATTTTTATAAAAAAATTACCGAACTGTCCGGATTTCTACCGGAAGAGTTACTCTTGATAGATGATACTCAAGCTAATGTTCAAGCCGCACGTGAGTCAGGGTGGAACGCTATTTATTGGACGAAGTCTAGCGACCTTGAAGCGCAGATTAGTGATCTACAAGTAATAGGCAAAGACACACAATGCCCCTCCACGGTATAGCGTGTTGAATAGAGACTGCTCTTAGCTAACTTGCTGTCGGGTAGCTAAGCAGGCGCCCAGCTATGTGGTAGCAGTCGCTCGATCTCGCTGGCCCGCTGCGTCGGCAGCTGCGTCAGCACATCCTTGAGATAAGCATACGGATCATGCCCGTTCATACGTGCCGACTGGATCAGGCTCATGATCGCCGCCGCCCGTTTGCCGCTGCGCAGCGACCCAGCAAACAACCAGTTCGACCGCCCAAGCGCCCACGGCCGGATCAAGTTCTCGATCTGGTTGTTGTCGATGGGCACAGCACCATCGTCCAGGTAGCGCGTCAGCGCTACCCAGCGTTTAAGGCTGTAATCCAGGGCCTTGGCCGTAGCAGAGCCCTTGGGCACAAGTTCGCGTTGGGCCAGCATCCACTCATGCAGTTTTTCAGCGATGGGCACCGCCGTTTCCTGGCGTAATCGCCAACGGTCTTCGTCGCTCATTTCCTTAGCGTGTCGCTCGACTTCGTACAGCCCGCCAATCGAGTGAAGCGCCTGCTCAGCCAACTGGCTTTTATTCGCGACGTGCAGGTCGAAGAACTTGCGGCGCGCGTGGGCCATGCAGCCGATTTCGGTGATGCCCAGCTCGAAGCTTGCCTTGTAGCCGGCAAAGTCGTCACAGACCAGCTTGCCGCTCCACGTGCCCAGGAAGTTACGCGCATGTTCGCCGGCACGGCTGGGGCTGAAGTCGTAGACCACGGCCTTGAGTGCCGAGAATGGCGTGCTGCTATAGGCCCAGACGTAAGCGCGGTGGGTTTTCTTCTCTCCTGGAGCCAGCATTTGTACCGGTGTTTCATCGGCGTGGACTACGCGCTGGGCCAGCACTGCTTCGCGCAGCGCATCGACCAGCGGCTGAAGCTGCACGCCGGTTTGACCCATCCACTGCGCTAGTGTCGAGCGCGGGATGGCAAGGCCGGCACGGCCGAAGATCTTTTCCTGTCGATAGAGCGGCAGGTGGTCGGCGAATTTGGCCACCATCACTTGCGCCAGCAGGCCGGCAGTGGGGATGCCCTTGTCGATCACCTGCGGCGGCACCGGGGCCTGGGTCAGTGTTTCGCACTGCCGGCAGGCCCATTTCCCACGAACGTGCTGTTCGACGGTGAACACGCCCGGCGTGTAGTCCAGCTTCTCGCTGACGTCTTCACCGATGCGCTGAAGCTGACAGCCGCAAGCGCACTGAGTGTTGTCCGGCTCGTGATGGATCACAGTGCGCGGGAACTGCGGCGGCAACGGCGCACGCTTGGGTTGCTGGCGTGGTTCTATCTGCGCGGGTGCGGGATGAAGTGCTTTTAAGTCGGCCTCGATGGCTTCGAGGTCGGTATTAAGCAGGTCATCGAGCAAGCTGCCTTGCGCCGGGCTGATCTGCTCGCTGCGCTTAGCAAACTTGTGTCGCTTGAGAATGGCGATTTCGTGGGTGAGCTGCTCGATGATCGTCTCATCACGATGGATCTTTCTGCCCATGGTGTCGACCTTGGACATCAGCTGCGCAGCCAGCGCGCGCAGTTGTTCAGGGGGCATTTGATCGAGATCGGGCAAAGAAGTCATGCCGTGGATTTTACCAAAGCAGTCCTCCGGTCACAGCTATAAGCCAGGTATTAGAGCAATGTAATTGCGCCGCCTGCACCTACTCGCTGCCAAGGCAACCCAAGTACCAGCGCCTGGAGTTGTTCGGGGTCGAGTTCGACCTCCGCGCCAAGATGGATGCCCGGCCAATGAAACTTGCCCTGATTCAAGCGTCGCGCCGCTAGCCAAATACCAACGCCGTCATGCACCAGCACCTTTATGCGGTTGGCCCGGCGGTTGGCAAAGAGGTAGGCGCAGTGCGGCTTCGCCGCACCGAACACGGCAACCACCCGGGCCAGTGCAGTGTCAGTGCCGGCCCGCATGTCCATGGGCTGGGTGGCGAGCCAGATGGAGTCGATACGAATCATTGGGCCAGGCCACGGATAAAACACGCGCAGCCGTCCGGATCTGAGGCTGGCCATTTTACGGTGACGGATTTATCGCCCAGAACCAGTGAGATGATCACCGTCTCTTCTGTTGCGCGCTTGGGTGCAGCTTGTACGGGGATGAAGGCCGGCAGAGTTGCGGGTGATTGATCCCGGTAAATCGGTAGCCACTTGCGGATCACGTTGGCGTTGATGCCGTGATGGATGGCTACGCTGGAAATCGTCGCTCCAGGTTGCAAGCATTCCTGGACGACCTGGGCTTTAAATGGTTTGGGGTAAGAGCTGCGTTGGCGCATGGAAATCCTGGCGATAAGGGTGATCGCGTCCGCTTAAAATACGCGGACACCATCGCCCTAAATACTGGAGTTCGGTAGGTGTGTTCGCCATCCGCTTACGGTGAGTTGTGCGAATGCGCAGAATCGCCTGCAACCCCAACCCTACCTCACGCAAACTTACCCGCGCGCTGTAACCCTCTATGACACCCGCAGCTTCGAGTTTCTGAACTCGCTCGCTCATAGCCGGTTGGGAAAGCCCAATGCGCTTGCCCAAGGATGCCAGGCTTTGCCGTGCATTCTTTTGCAGTGCCTCCAGTATCTGCCAATCTTTGCTGTCCAGCCCCATGCTTTTCCTCTACTGAGTAATCCGATGAATCATCGGTTGACGACGCTTCTTTCGGATGATTTGCCATCCAAGGTCGATGTGTCATTCGCTACATTCTGCGGACACCCCTTCTGAGAAACAAGAAATGACACCTTCGATATTGCTCCTCCCGGGCATTGGCAATTCCGGCCCAGGTCACTGGCAGACGATACCTGCGCGCATGTCCATCGGTTCGGTGGCGAGCCAGATGGAGTCGATACGAATCATCGCAAAAGGTCTCGAAGAAAAGTCGCACAGGCGGCAGCACTTTCAGTTGGCCAGTTCACTTTGATGGTGCCGCGCGGGTGCTGTATTTCAACGCAGATATTCGATGATGCTGGATGGGAGTTTGCCCCGGCCAGCGGCATGGCTAACGGAATAAATGCAGGTAGGAGCGCCGGGCTTTTCTGCGCTTGCAGCCGAATCCATTTGTGGACGAGGTTTGCGTTGAGGCTATGGCCGAGCGCGACGCTGGCAATCGAAGCGCCGGGCTGTGCACACTCTTGAATGACCTGGGCCTTGAAGGACTTGGAATAGGAACGGCGTGTTGGCTGCATGAAATACCCGCTTCAAAGGCTAGAACTGGTGCCCACTTAATTTAAGTGCACACCATGTCGTGGCCTTGCAGGGCTGAGTAGATGACTTGGCCGGACGGATACTTTTTTGCGCACAGCTACGCGAAATCTGAGCCCGAAATCCTCTGTACAAAGTAAAGATTTCAATCTCAAGCGCTTACTTTTCTGCCGCGGAAACCATGGCCGACTTTTCCAACAGAATCGGCCGATAGCGGCCTGCCATGGACGCCCCTTCAACCCGAACATGTTTTCAATGGATTTAACTCCGTCGATGCCGGACTATAAGCACAGAGGAGACAACCGCTCGAAAATTCGAGCAATTGCCTCGAGAGACAGTGGGCGGCCGAAGGGCACGAGTGGGTCGAGAACGCTGACGATGCGCCGAGCAAGACGCAAAGAGGTGAGCCTTTCGGCGCACTGATGCCTAAGCCGACAGAGCAGGCGCAGCGAACGTCAGAATTCCGCCCCTGGCGCATGGCCGAAATACGCCTTATAGGCATGGTTGAAGTTGGCAGGGTTGGCGTAGCCCAGGCGGTGGGCAATCTGTGCCACGTGCCATTTGCGCTGGCGCAGCAGGCTGCGCGCCAGTTCCAGGCGCTGTTGGCGCAGGTAATCGAGCATCGACTGGCCGTACACCCGGCTGAAGGCACGTCTCAGGGTGGTTTCACCCACGCCCAGTTCCCGTGCCAGCGCCAGAGTGCCGGGTGGGTTCATCAGGTTGGCGTCGAGCTTGAAGCGTGCTTCGTGCGCCAGGTCCGAATGGCTGCGCAACGCGGTCTCAGGATTGGCCGGCTGTGGCGCCAGGTGCGTCGCCAGCTCGACCAGCACGGCCAGGCTCAGGCTTTCCTGATTCAGCCGTTCCAACGTCCCTTGGTATGGCGAGTGATAAAGGCGCTCGAACAAACGCCCGACGACACGGCAGCCGTGCAGTTCGGAAAAGTGCATGCCATCGTCGAGCAGCCTGGCCAGCGATTGCAGTGACGGGTCTTCTTCAGCCAATTCGCGTAGATAGTCGCCGCCGATGCGCAGCCCGGCCATGCGCGCACGGCTGCCGGCAGGCATCTGGTCCATGGCTTCCATACTTTCACTCAAGCCCAGCACATGCGGCGCGCCGGGCGTGTATTCATTTAGCCGACCGTCAACCCGATGCTGCCATTGCCCACCCAGTACGTGCACGATGCACACGCTGTCGGGCAGCACCTTGTGGATGCGCAACGGGTCGGGGAATTGCAGATCGCAGTCGAAATACTGCAGCTGCGACCGCAGCGTCTGCGCGCGGTAATGGCCGATCGCGCTGCCCATGACCTGCCGCGCGCTGTCATCGAATACACCGGCCTGGTTCAGGGCCTCTGGGTGATCGAAGCAGAAGTGCATGTCCAGATAGGGGTTGCGGCGGTCCATTGGCAAAGTGTCCGTCAGGGCTGGTGGGCAGCGTTGAATGATATCGACATTGGGCGGCTCGATCATTTGTTGTGCGTCGCGGCCTTATTGTTGTGCGTCACGGCCGCACCGCTTGGCAGGCGCCGGAGCGTTGATTTCAATGGTCGCCTTTGAACTGCCGAGGAAACCCTAAATGTTGATGTATCGCAAGTGGGCAGCGCTGCTGTGCCTGGTTCTGGCCGTGATCGCGGGTGGCGCCCAGGCTGAAAACCGCCCGGAAGTCGCGGAAAAAGTGCTGGCCTATGCTGGCGAAGGCGGCGTGAAAGTCTGGACTCTGCGCATCGGTGCGCGCAATGACAATCAGGCGCTGGTGCAGTTGGAGGGTGTGGACCACGACTGGAACATGAAGATCCAGAAGATGACCGTGGAAAAGACCAGTAAGGACACCCGCTATTCCACCACCGTGGACGGCCAGAAATTCGTGGTACTGGTGCTGCAAAAGGGCTGGGGCGAGCTGTACCTGCCTGGCGAATCGCAGGCGCTGAATGTCGGCTATGACGAGTTCCTGTCCAGCCAAGGCAATGCACAGGCGTTTTTGACCGATTATTTGCAGGCCAATTGAGCCATGGGCCGGTTCGCGCGGTGGTCGTGGCCGCTGACGATATTGCTGCTGCCGGTGGTGCTCATGACCTGGGCCAGTGTGCAAAGCGGACGCGTCGATGACGTGCTACGCGAAGCACAGAATATCGGCGGCGACTACGCCTGGCTCCGCGTGCGTCAGGTGTTGGCAGGGTTGGCCTACTGGCTGGCCCTCGCCGCGTTGGTGGCCGGGCCTGCGACGTGGCTCAAACTGAGGCTGGATGCCTGGCGTGCGCTGAAGTCCAGGGATTTTCTCTACGACCGCCTGTTCCTCTGCTGGCGTGCCTTGGGGCATTGGCTGGCGGCGTACACCGGGCTGTTGATGGGCTCGTTGGCCCTGAGTCTGTTGTATGAGCTGAGCTGGGGCTGGAGCCATTTGAAAGCCGGTGGCTGGCTCATACTGCTGGTGGCGGTGCCGCTGATTGCCGTGCTATGGGCGGGCTGCCTGTTGATCGGGCGTCTGCGCCAGCAATGGCATGCGCTGGATAGCCCGTCCTCGGCGTTCCTGGGGCACCGGATGGGGCGTGACAAAGCCCCGGCCTTGTGGACATGGATTGAGCAACTGGCCACAGCCACCGGTGCGCCGGTGCCCGAACATATAGTGGTGGGCATCGACCAATCGTTTTTCGTCACCAGCGTTGATGTAGCCCTGCAACCGGCCGGCGACTTGCTCCGCGGGCGCACCCTTTACCTGCCGCTGACCTACCTCTCGACCCTGAGCCAGGCCGAGACCGCGTCGATCATCGGTCATGAGTTGGGCCATTTCTGTAGCCGTGACACCGAGCGGGGCAGCGAGATCGGTGCGCATTTCAGCCTGATGTGCCTGCACTTTGCGTTTATCCGTGCCGAGGATGCCGACCCGGGCTGGATCGAGCGCCCGGCGATCTGGATGACGCAACGTTTCCTGCATTACTTTCAACTGGCGGTGCATCACTGGGGCCGCGCTCAGGAATTGGCCGCGGATAGGGTGGGCGGCAACATCGGCGGCAAGCGCCTGTTCTGCCAGGCGCTGTTGCGGGTGATCGCGCTGGACGCTGAAATCAACACGCTGCTCGCCGAGCGCCACTCCAACCTGATCCAGGCCCTGGCCGACCACCTTCGACACACGCCGCTGCGTCTGAACCACGCGGCGCTGAACCACGCCATCGCGCACCCGTTCGATACACACCCGCCGACGGCACTCCGTCTCCAGCAACTGGGCGTAACCCTGGATGACGCGCTGCTGGCCGAGGCCACCCGTGTACCCACCGAACACGACCGACACTGGTTCACCCAGCTCACCCATACGGCGTCGTCGGCTGCCACGCAGCCCGTATCACCGCCGATACCAACCGTCCAAAGAGAATGACCCATGACCCAACCTTCCGATCCGCTGTCGGATCTCGCCGGCGCACTCAGCCAGGAATACGCCGACTCCCGCGACGCCCAGCGCGAGCGTGCGATCGCCGAACTTGAGCAAGTTATCCAGCGTGTACCCGAGCAGACCGAATTCACCAACTCGCGACGCTACAAGGTGCGCAGCCCGCTGTTTTTGCTGGTTTCCCTGGGCTTGCTGGGGTACGCCCTGAATAGCGGGGCCACCAGCCTGGCCGTGTGTGCTGCGGTGATGGCGGTGGTGTTTGCATTGATCACCTGGCAGCACCGCAACGCCGGGCAACACGTGTTTATGCGTTTGACCCGCCGCCAGCTGTTTGCGGACACCCTGAGCGCACCCGTGGATCTGCTGGACATTGTCGACGTCTCCATCAATGACGAAGGCTGGCTGACGGAGCAGAAACTGATGTTGCGTGCCGATGCGCCCCTGCCTGTTCATCGCTCCGCGCGACAGATATTCGGCAACCAGGCCATGGCCCTCAAAAAGCCCCAGCCGCAGATCCGCATCCTGTCTGCCGGCCTGGTGCATGAAGGCATCAGCCTGGATTGCGACCAGATTGCACACATCCTCAACAGCTATTGCCAAGCCGCGCACGCACAGCGACATCTTGATGCGCTGCGCCAGGGCACTCGGCGCGATTCCTGAGCGGTTGTATGGGAGAGCCGGGTTATGGTTGTTGCGTGAAATCAGGGTCTGCCCCTAATGCCAGTCAGTTAAGACTTTTTGTAGGAGCGAGGGGGCGCCTAGCTCTTGCTCGCGAAAAACTCACAGGCACCGCGTTCATTCAGGAAACACGCGTTATCGTTGACGTTTTCGCGAGCAAGCTCGCTCCTACAGAGGGCGGTGTTCGCTTAACTGACTGGGATTAGGGGCTGCCCCCATTTTTGCTTGCCGATTGTTCAATACGGCGATTCTGTTGTGACTGGAGGCCATGCAATAGGTATGAGCAAATAATTCTGTCCTAATAGGCTTTACTTGTTCAAAGGCGTCTGTCTGATGATACGAAGCACTTTCATATTCCTTATGGCTGCAGGCATTGGCTGCGTCCACGCTGCCGAGAAGGTGCCGTTGGCGCGCGAAATCAAAGACTGGATTATCGGCTGCGATAACACACGAACATGCACTGCCATAAGTGCCGTACAGCAGCGTGACGACACTGGCTTTTCAACGTTCAGCGTACGAATCACACGTGAAGCCGGCCCGCAGGGCGCCTTGCATGTCGGGGTGTTCAGCTACACAAAACCACGCGGCCAGCCAACACTGGATGACAAACCACTCAAGTCTCAATTTGAGCCTGGCGAACTGAAAGAAGGCGATACACCCGAGGTGTTTGCGCTGAACGGTAAGTCAGCCCAAGCCCTGATCACAGAATTGCGCAACGGGAACTACCTGGTACTGCCGCTCAAGGAGGGTAAATCGTACGCATCGCTAAGCGGGATGAGTGCGGCGCTGCTGCTGATGGACTCGGTTCAGGGTCGGGTCGGCACGCAGGACGCACTGATTTCCAAGGGGTCGGCGCCCGCTGGCAGCGTGCCGCAAGCCTTTGTCGCTCCAATAGCGCCAAGTTGGCAGGCACCTGCCGCGCTGACTCCGGACAAAGCAAAAGAGATCACGGATGCCGTGTTGGTTGCCACGCGCGAGGCATGGCAAGAAGATCTGAATGAAGGTGTCGCGCCAAAAGCCAAAGCGTACGCCTTGGGTTCAGATCAAGCGCTAGTGATCATCGAAACCGGCTGTGGGGCCTACAACTGTTTCTACACTATTTACCAAGCGCCCCTAGACCACCCAGAGCAGGCGCGTGCAGCGCTGATCTCCGAATTGCCAAACCTGCCGGAAAGAGAGCCCCAGGGCTTCGTAGAGTTTGATCCGGCCACGGGTGAACTTAGCAGTCAGTTAAGGGCGATGAGTATGGGCAATTGTGGCACTGCGCTGCGCTGGCGTTACGATGGAAACGGTTTCACGCTGACGCATGCGGCTGAAATGATCCCATGCATGGGGCTGGATCAGGTGTATTGGCCTGTGTTGTGGCGTACCCAGGCAAGCCGAAACTGATATTGTCGAATAACCGTTAAAGAAGCCGGTTTGCCGGCGATGGCACCGCTACCTTCCGGCTGCGCGATACACCGGGCATCATCAAGGAAGCGAACGAGCGTGCTGAAGACTAGGGGGACCTTTGTTTCTAGGCGATTAATCGTGTGCTTACATACACGCCATGCGGTGGCCGCGTAGGTCAAGGAGGCAATAATGAGAACTTTGGTAGTCGGGGCGAGCAAGGGCTTGGGCAGAGCTCTAATTGACGGGTTGGGCGAGCATGGGGACACAGCGCTGCGCGCCGACAGTGCATTAGCGCGTTTTTACACTCTCTGGGCCGTTTGCTGTCGTTCGCATCAGTCAGACTGGCCCAAGGAGAGGGTCGCTTTTTCGGCGATTACAAGTGGCAGAGATAAGGAGGGCGTCGAAAGTCGAACTAGGGAGTAACTGATTACAAGGAAGATGCTCTTAACCTATAAATCAAAGACTTACAGGTTTTCTTGTTACGTAGGATATTCACGAATGGTGCGGCCCGCATAGGTTCTTAATCCCTTATTACGTGCCATAACCACCTTTGCGCAGCACGTCCGCTCACTCCTTTGAGTGGCTCGATTCAGCCAACCCATCTTCCTGAGGGTTCTCAGTTAGAACAGGTAGGTCCATGCTTACTCCTCTTCAAAGGAGTGACACCATGACAATCGGTCAGCGTTTACGACATGAGCGTAGAGCCAAAGGGATGTCCGTTAGGGCGCTTGCAATACTTGCGGATGTCCGCGCTTACGCACAAAGCAGATATGAAAGCGGTTCCCGTCTCCCGTATGCAAATTATCTAAGCACCTTGCATGAGCTTGGGATGGATGTGCCCTACATTTTACTGGGGAGGCGGACAGCTGCCTGCGTATGTGTTCCTGACTAAAGGCTATACATGCGCATTTTGCCGTCTGGTAATGTGTAGGCGTTTTTTTCCCTACACACGGTCTTTCATGCTGAAACAGATACTTTTGGTCGAAGATGATCTCAGGGATATTGAGCTAATAATGATTGCCCTTGAGCGCTCGCAGCTCTGGAGAGATGTCATCATCCTTAGGGATGGTTCAGAGGCTTTGGACTACCTGCATAAGCGCAACGATTTTGCTGAGCGTGCTGATGGCAATCCCTCTGTGATCCTGCTCGATTTGAAACTTCCGAAAGTTGACGGTTTCGGTGTGTTGGAGGCTGTCCGAGCTGATGAGCAACTGCAACGTATCCCGGTGGCCATGCTGACCAGCTCTAATATGGAAGAGGACGTAGCCCGTGCTTATGAGCTTGGCGTTAATGCCTACGTAGTGAAGCCCAACGGGTTTAACGAACTCATCTCAGCGGTCTCTGAATTGGGTCAGTTTTGGGCCGTGTTGAACGAGCCACCACCTGGTTCGACCCGTGCTGCCTTTCATCCAGGCTAAATCACTGCTCTGGAGCTATCACGATCAAGGAGCTGACCTATGAAGACCTGCATGATTAGTGGTGACCTGTTTTCCGACAGCGCTGCCGAACAATACCCGACCGTGAACTTGTGTGACGAATGCGTGGCCGAAGACGCGAAAAGAGAGGGAGACCAGCATATTTTCGAAAGGGGCGAGTACGAGCCTGACTACGGTGAAACCTGTGAGTGGTGCGGCAAAACGGATGAGGAAGAGGCCCTAGCCTGGGTCGAATAACGGGACATTCGTTAAATCACCCCCCACAGCAAAGCCCACCCCGGTGGGCTTTTTTGTGCCCGCTGGACACCAGAGCCGTAAACGTCCGCGCAATACACCTTGCTTAAACTAGGAGGGAAGATGGAGGAATCCAGGCTGGTTAACGTCGGAGAAAAATCACAGAATTCAAATTGACATACGTTTCGAGCTTTTTGCGCGTCAGATCGATCTGAATGGCATATTCGGTTAACCAGCGTTGCGGCTTACGATTCTCCTCATTGAAGAACGACAAAATGAGGCCATTGCTGTGACTGAATACAAAATCGCTTTGCTGGGTTTCGGCGGCGTTAATCGAGCACTTGCGCAGTTGGTTGCTGAAAAAAAAGATGCTTGGGCTGATGAGCTCGGGTTCACATTAAAAATCGTAGGTGTGAGCGATATCTTCTTGGGTTCCGTGATCGACAAGCACGGCCTTGACCCGCACACATTGGTCGCAGTGCCAGCAGAAAAAGGTGCATTCGCCTCCTTGGAAAATGGGAATGCGGAACCTGCCAACGGAAACGTCATTTGTCACTCAGGAGCGGACATCGTAGCTGAAGCTACGTTCACCAACCCTATCGACGGCGAGCCAGCAACGTCGTTCTGCCGCGCCGCCCTGCAAAAAGGTATCAGCGTGGTTACCACCAACAAGGGCCCGGTAGCGCTGCATGCGGCGAGCCTAAAGAAGCTTGCTACGACCACTGGCTCGTCGTTCGAATTCGAAGGGGCAGTAATGAGCGGCACGCCCGTAATCCGTATGGCGCAAGAAACTTTGGCGGGTTCGGAAATCACCGGTTTCAAAGGTATTTTGAACGGTACCTCAAACTTTATTCTGAGCAGCATGCAAGCGGGTCTGGACTTCGGCGACGCATTGGCTAAAGCGCAAGCATTGGGCTATGCCGAAGCCGATCCTACAGCTGACGTCGAGGGGCACGATGTGCGGCTCAAAGTAGTGATCCTAGCCAACGAGTTGCTAGGCGCCAAGCTCACACCGAACGATGTCTCTTGTGAAGGCATTTCCAAGATCACGGCTGCGGATATTCAGAGCGCCGCGAAGATCGATGCTCGGTGGAAGCTGATTGGCAGTGCCAAGCGCAGTGCGTGTGGCGCAGTGACCGCTTCGGTGAGCCCTCAGCTCCTGACTAATACTGACGCTTTGGCAGGTGTTACTGGTGCCACTAACGCCGTCACTTTTGAGACCAACCTTCTTGGCCCTGTGACGGTAGTAGGCGCAGGAGCTGGTCGAATTGAGACCGCCTACGCGTTGATTTCGGACATCGTCAGCATTCACAAGAAAAAAACCAAACAGGCCAACTGACATGAACAGCTTGACTCTGACATTGCCTAAGACCGTTGAGGGAATCACCGTCTTCAACCCGTTCGACAATACCGTGATTGGCGAGGTTTCGAAGATTCCAGCAGAGGCTGCCCATGCGGTGATCAACGCTGCCCTACAAGGAGCCGTCATCGCTCGTGAACTCTCCCGAGCTGAGCGCTCGCGTATTTTGGAGCAGGCTGCAAATCTTGTAGAAAAAGACAAGGACGATTTCGCAAAGCTTATTTCTGACGAATCGGGCAAAACCATTCGCCAAGCACGCAAAGAAGTTCTCCGCTGTGTCAACACGCTCAAGCTGTCCTCTGAGGAGGCGAAGCGCAATGCTGGTGAAGTGATCCCATTTGATTCCTATGCTGGATCGGAGACGCGCCAAGGTTGGTTCACTCGTGAGCCTTTGGGTGTAATCCTGGCTATCACGCCTTACAACGACCCGTTGAATCTGGTTGCACATAAGCTTGGCCCGGCCATCGCCGGGGGTAACTCGGTAGTGCTAAAGCCTTCCGAGCTGACTCCCCTCTCGGCGATTAAGTTGGTTAGCTACTTGAGCAAGGCGGGTTTGCCACCAGGTGTTGTATCGGTAGTGACCGGTGACGCTGAACTGGGCAAAGCCTTGGTTGCCCATCGTGCTGTGCGCATGATTTCGTTCACCGGCGGTTTTGCTACAGGGGAGCAGATAACAAAGACTGCCGGCCTCAAGAAGATGGCTATGGATCTCGGTGGCAATGCACCTGTGATTGTCATGGGAGATTGTGACCTTGCCGCCGCTGTTGATTCTTGCGTCTCTGGTGCGTTCTGGGCGGCAGGGCAGAACTGCATTGGTACTCAGCGAATCCTCATCGACACCAAGATCTATCAGGTATTCAAAGAGCGCTTTATTGCGAAGTCGCGAAGCCTGATAGTCGGAAACCAAGCCGATGAGGGTACTGACGTAGGCCCGATGATCTCTGAAGCGGCTGCAAAACGTGCGGAATCGTCTGTGCAAGATGCTGTCAGCAAAGGGGCTAAGATTCTGCTCGGCAACAAACGGGAAGGCACGCTGTTTTACCCGACCGTACTTGAGGACGTGAACTCCAAATGCAAGATTTGGCAAGAGGAGGTTTTTAGTCCCATCGTGATCTTGCAGGAGATCAACACTCTGGAAGACGCTCTGGGTCTCGCTAATACGCCAGAGTACAGCCTGCATGCCGGTATTTTCACAAGCAACCTGAACACGGCGATGAAGGCTGCCAAACTACTTGAGGCTGGGGGTGTGATGATCAACGACTCGTCAGATTACAGGTTTGATGCAATGCCGTTTGGTGGCTTCAAATATGGAAGCATGGGGCGTGAAGGAGTTCGATTCGCCTATGAAGACATGACTCAGCCCAAAGTTGTCTGCCTCAATGGCCCGAGTTACTAGGCTTGATACTTATCAGGATTGGCCGCAATTATAGGCGTTGGTGAGTTTTTTTTGGAGTACATATGCAGTACGTAAGCACACGTGGTTCTGCAGAGACATCCAGTTTTCGGAGCGTCGTGTTGTCCGGAATTGCATCGGATGGCGGCCTGTATGTACCTCAGAGCCTACCCCACTTCGCTAGCGATGTGATCGCGAGCTGGTCGTGGCTTCCCTTCGACTCACTCGCTTACCAAGTCATATCCCCTTTTGTCGGGGACGAGATCGACAGCTCAACCTTGAAGGTAATGCTTCAGGAGTGTTATGGCCAGTTTGACCATAGAGCCGTAGCCCCTCTCCAGCAGATTGGCCAAAATGAATGGCTATTGCAGCTTCACCATGGGCCAACCCAAGCGTCCAAGGATTTTGCTGCCCAGCTCCAGTCGAGGCTTGTCGAGCATCTTCTGACGCCATCTGAAAAGGCTATCCTCATTGGGGCTACCAATGGAGATACAGGGCTCGCAGCTATCGAGGCCTTCAAAGACCAGCCCAATGTAAAGGTGGTGGCATTATATCCGCGTGACGGAGTACCACCTGATCGCCTGGCCAGCCTGATGGCATCAATCTCTAACCAAGTGCAGTTGATTGAAGTTGATGGAAGCTTTGATGACTGCCAAACCCTTGTTTCTAAAGTGCTGAGGAATTGGCCTGTTAGGGACGTGATACCTGTCAGCTTCAACTCCACGAACTGGATCGGCGTCCTAGCTCAAATCGTATTCTTCTTCCACAGCGCTTTGCAGTTAGGGGGCAGCGTTCGGCCTCTGGGGTTCAGTATCCCTGGAGCAAGCTTTGCAGAGATCTACGCTTGCTATATCGCACAGAGGATGGGGTTGCCCATCAACCAAGTTATCGTGTCTACCAATACCAATGATGCTTTACATCGTTTTATAAACCAGAACAGTTATTCGAAAGGCGAACTAAGTCTTTCCCTTTCACCCTCGATGGATTTTTCGCTGTTCTCGAATCTGGAACGGTTAATCTGGGAGCTCTATAACCATGATGGCGCGACTGTGGAGCATCTCATGGATGCTTTCGAGGATTCCGGGAAGCTGAGCATTGGTAACACACAATGGTTGCAGGCGCGGATGCTGTTCGATTCTTACGCTGTTGATGATGAACACGTGAGAGAGGAGCTGCTCTCTATTTTTAGAGAGGCTGGGACGGCGGTTGATCCTCAGACCGCTACAGGTTCGCTGGCGGCACGGCTGTATCGCCGTAGTCTAGGAAGTCCTATGGTCACATTGGCACAGCTGGCCCCAAGCAAATCATCCCGTCTCCTTTCAGATTTGAAGATATGGCATGCAGATGTGCCCATTGCGCCCGATCCAAGCGTCAATCCTACTGTATTAAGCAAAGGTGATATTGATGGGCTCTCTCTGCTCCTTCATGGCGTGTAGGATTAATGTATGAAACGCCTTCTCGATCCCCAAGATGAGCGAATTTTGGCCGCGCTCACTGCGAACGCAAAGATCTCCCATGCTGAGCTGGGATTGAAGGTTCACCTTTCTCGCAATGCGGTTCGTCAGCGTATTGAGCGCATGGAGCGTGATGGGGCCATCAAAGGCTATACAATCGTTACAGGTGAGGGTCGGAATTCATCTCCTCCCATTACAGCCATCATCTTCGTCTATCGACATGACCGGATGCGAGGTGATGACGTGGTTAAAGGAATCAGTACGATTCCGGAGGTGACCATGTGTGAAGTCATGAGCGGTGAATTCGACTTGATGGTTAGGATTGAGGCTGTTCACGCAGAGCGTGTCCATCTGGTCTGGAAAATGATCGCTGCAATGCCAGGTGTTGAAAACACCGTCACGACGTTCGTTTTGAGTCAATTGCTGTAGAAGATAGGCAGCTTCCCCTGACTATTGCTGCTTCGCTCAGGGCCAGGCTCATGATGGGTTTTTAAGCCGCGCTAAGCCTAGCTTGATGTGCTCGTCCTTGAAGCCCCTCGAACGTTATCCCCGACTTCAGCGCTGCCCTGGACTTCGACATGAAGGGTTAGTTCTATAGCCGCAGATTGTCAGTCTCTCCTTTGCGGTACCTGCTTAGCATCATTCTTCCCCGGCGGCGCAGCAGGCAACCTATTCAAGTTCTCACTAATACTGTCCTGTGTTGTTGCCGATCTCGTGACCTGATCGTAAGCGCCCAGCCAATGCCCCTTGCCTAGTCTAGATATGCCCAGCTATCGGCACCGTCGAAATGGCGCACGGTAAGCGTCTGGCGATGTCACCTACCTAACTGAATATCATCCATGTCACAATTCCGTTCGGCCTGGTGCTCCGATTTCCTCCATAAAATCATCTAGAAAACTATTAAGGCGTGCATGCCTGACCGCTGCCAACCGAGCACCTTCGGCTGTCTGAAATCCCGAAGCCAGTTTGAGTAATTTTGTGTGGAAATGCTCAATGGTGAAACGTTTGTCTTGATAATCCCTGCCTGCGGCTTCCGGGTTTGTAAAGTCGTAAAGCGCAGAGCCCATTCGCCCAGAAACGTAGAAGCAGCGCGCGACTCCCACCATGCCGATGGCGTCCAGTCGGTCACTGTCCTGAAGAATTTTGGCTTCTAGTGTGATGGGATCGAAGCCTGCTGAGAAGCTGTGGGTCTTTACCGCGTGAGCAACTAGCTCAATTCGCGATGTAGACCAACCCATACGCTCCAAAATAGAGGCGGCTTTTTTGGCCGAAAGAGTTGATGCTTGCGCCCGTAATGGCGAGTTTTTCTCGACTGCCACACAATCATGCAAAATAGTTGCTGCGAGCAATGCTTCTAAGTCACCACCTTCTTTTTCTTGTAGCCGCCGAACATTTATCCATACTCGGTGAATATGAGAAAGATCGTGAGATCCGTCCGTGCTGTCCTCGGGTAGAAATGCGAGTAAATCCGACGCTAGGCTCTGGTAAGGAAAAAATGGCTCGACAATCATTTCAAAACTCCTGGAAGGTATCGATCTTAGTAAGTCCATGGTGAATATGTCGTACGGTGGATATCCAGCGATGTGGTAACAGCTGGTCGATCTCACTCGCCCGCTGCATCGGCAGCCGCGTCAGCACATCTTTGAGATACGCATACGGATCGTGTCCATTCATGCGCGCTGACTGGATCAAGCTCATGATTGCTGCCGCCCTTTTGCCGCTGCGAAGCGAGCCAGCAAACAACCAGTTGGAACGTCCAAGTGCCCAGGGTCTGATCTGGTTTTCGACTGGGTTGTTGTCTATGGGGACAGCCCCATCTTCCAGGTAGCGCGTCAGCGCTACCCAGCGTTTAAGGCTGTAATCCAAGGCTTTGGCCGTCGCTGATCCGTTAGGCACAAGATCGCGCTGGGTCAACATCCAGTCGTGCAGTGCTTTCGCCAATGGTGCTGCTTTTTCTTGCCGGATTCGCCAACGATCCTCGTCACTCATGTCTCGCGCTTGGCGTTCAACCTCGTACAAGCCGCCAATCGAGTGCAGCGCCTGCTCTGCCAACTGGCTTTTATTGGCCACGTGCAGATCGAAAAACTTACGGCGGGCGTGGGCCATGCAGCCGATTTCGGTCATGCCCTTCTCGAAGCCTGCTTTGTAGCCAGCAAAGTCATCGCACACCAGCTTGCCGTTCCACGTGCCGAGGAAGTTACGCGCATGCTCACCGGCCCGGCTCGGGCTGAAGTCATAAACCACAGCTTTAATTGCCGAGAATGGTGTGGTGCAGTAAGCCCATACATAAGCTCGGTGCGTTTTCTTCTGTCCGGGCGCAAGCATTTGCACCGGCGTCTCATCGGCATGGACGACTCGCTGTGCCAAGACAGCTTCTCGCAAGGCATCAACCAACGGTTGAAGCTGCACACCGGTCTGCCCAACCCATTGCGCCAGTGTAGAGCGCGGGATCGCTAAACCGGCGCGCCCGAAAATTTTCTCCTGCCGATACAGCGGCAAGTGGTCAGCAAACTTCGCCACCATCACGTGAGCCAGCAGGCCTGCGGTTGGGATGCCCTTGTCGATCACATGGGCAGGTACCGGCGCCTGGATCAGTGTTTCGCACTGACGGCAGGCCCACTTTCCACGCACGTGTTGTTCGACGGTGAACACGCCTGGCGTGTAATCCAGCTTCTCGCTGACGTCCTCGCCGATGCGCTGGAGCTGGCAACCGCAGGAGCACTGAGTGTTTTCTGGCTCATGATGAATGACGGTGCGTGGAAACTGTGGCGGCAACGGCGCGCGCTTCGGCTTTTGGCGCGCCTCTGCTGGAACTGGAGCCGGAAGCAGTGCCGTCAGCTCGGCGTCGATAGCCTCAAGATCGGTGTCAAGCAGATCGTCGAGCAAGCTGCCTTGCTCAGGACTGATCTGCTCGCTGCGCTTGGCAAATCTATGCCGCCTGAGGATCGCGATTTCGTGGGTCAACTGCTCGATGATGGTGTCATCGCGGTGGCTCTTTCTGCCCATGGTGTCGATCTGCGACAGCAACTGCGCAGCGAGTGCACGCAGTTGGTCGGCGGGCATTTGGTCGAGGTTGGGCAAGGAAGTCATGCCGTGGATTTTACCAAAGCAGACCGCATGCGGCACTAGGCTCAGGCTCAGGCTTTAATTAAAGCCTTTTAAAGGATAGCAATTGCACCGCCAGCCCCAACGCGCTGCCACGGCAGGCCAAGCACCAAGGCCTGAAGTTGTTCGGTATCCAGCTCCAGCTCGCTGCCATGTCGAATGCCTGGCCAGTGGAATTTGCCTTGGTTCAATCGCCTTGCGGCCAGCCAGACGCCGATCCCGTCGTGCACTAAAACTTTCATACGATTGGCCCGGCGATTGGCAAAGAGATAAGCGCAGTGCGGCTTCGCCGCACCGAATACCGCAATGACTCTGGCCAAGGCGGTTTCGGTGCCTGCGCGCATGTCCAACGGTTCAGTGGCGAGCCAGATAACCTCGATACGGATCATTGGGCAAGCTCGCGGATAAAACGGGCACACCCACTAGGATCTGAGGATGGCCACTTCACTGTGAGGTTTTGCTGGCCGAAAGGAACCTCGATGGTAACAGGCGCTTGCTGACTGGGCTGAATGACAGACGCTAGATTTATCGGAACAAAGGCAGGCAACGCGGGCACCTGATGATCACGGTAGATAGGTATCCACTTTCGAACCAGATTGGCATTGACGCCATGGTGCAGGGCTACGCTGGCTATCGAAACGCCTGGTTGCAGGCATTCCTGAACGATCTTGGCTTTAACGGGTTTGGGATAAGAAGTTCTTTTGCGCATGATAATCCTGACGATAAGGGCAATGGTGTCCACGTATTTTTAAGTGGAGAACATCGCCCTTATTGCGGGGGTTTATTAGGTGACTTGGCCGGACGCTTACTTTACGGCGCCGAATACGGCAAGAAAAAGCCGTTGCATGCCTGGATGATCGCCCAGCGTGGCCTCGTGCCCGAAGGATCGGCCATCAGCAGAACACTCGATTACAGCCTGAAACGCTGGGCAGCGCTGTCGCGCTACCTGGATGACGGGGCAGTACCCATAGACAACAATTGGGCAGAGAACCAGATCCGGCCATGGGCTCTTGGACGCAAGAACTGGCTCTTTGCTGGATCACTACGCAGTGGACAACGGGCGGCGGCAATCATGAGCTTGATCCAGTCTGCGCGCATGAAAGGGCACGATCCGTATACTTACCTGAAGGACGTTTTGACTCGTCTGCCCACGCAGCGGGCAAGTGACGCTACCAACTTGTTACCACATCGTTGGGCGCCCGTTTAATCACAACTACTCAAGGAGAAAGCTGTGGACTTACGGATAGAGATACATGAGACGCCTCAAGAGGCGGATTACCAAGCGATTTTGGCACCGTTGCGCGAATACAACCAAGCACAAACGGGGCTCATCGGAACTGAAAAACTTGCGATGTTAATCAAGGATGACGCGGGGGCTACGCAAGGTGGGCTATACGCAAAAATTTCTGGGCAGTGGTTATTTGTTGAGTTGCTGGTAGTACCTGAAGTCGCCCGAGGGCAAGGGTTGGGCGCAAAGTTGATGGACAAGGCGGAAGCTCTGGCGCGTGAGAAAGGCTGTCAAGGTATCTGGCTGGACACATTCTCTTTTCAAGCTCCGGACTTTTACCTCCGGCTCGGCTTCAGCATATTTGGAGAACTTAAAAATTACCCGGTCGTTGGATACAACCGGTTTTTTATGCAGAAAAGATTTGATCTCAACAAGCATAACGCTAGTAATACTCAGCCTTGAGGCAATAACAGCAAAAACCTAAGCAAGGTGTATTAACCGGACGCTTACGGTTATAGTCAGTCGCCGAAAGGAATTACACTCTCTCGCCTTCTGAGCGCGAAGAATAAGATTTTCAAATAGCGAGGGAAAGACAAGGAACAAGCATAACGAGGACTCCCCTTGGCGGGGAGTTTTCGCAGGCACTTTAAGCTACTTTAAGCTACTTTGTTAAAAATAGAGTAGGTGCTTAAGCTTGGTATGAAGACTCTCAGATGCTTCCTACAGATATGAAACGTCGCTAACGTGTCCGGAATGCTTTCCAATGATGACTTAATTTAAATTTTGAGTAAGTAGCACTACTTAATTGATTTCAGCTCCATTGTGAGTCTTATCAAATCCAACGGAGAACACTCTAGAGCAGCTGCAAGAGCAAAAACTGTTTCTAACGTTGGCTGATGATGGCCTCGCTCCATCAAACTAATGTAGTTACGTTGCAAGCCAGCCTGATAAGCAAGCCCTTCTTGCGTGATCTTGCGATCCAACCTCGCTTCACGCAAGACCTTACCAAACGCAGTTGCTATGTCCACTCACTCCCTCCTATCAGGAAGGCACTGTGAGGTAGAGCAATGCAGACGTCTTCACAGTATACTGTGAATATTCATACTCGTTAGGGAGAGCCTAAATGGGCGAGCTGATGATCTTAGTAGCTGACGAATTTGGCGAAGACTCGCCTAGCGATCTCAGGGAACTGGAAGGTCGCATCGCTCTCGATAGGTTCGAGCACTCGGGAGCCCACCCTATATTCTTGATTTTCCACTGGTGTAAGGAATCGAACGGTAAGCGTCACAGCGTATCCATAGTTGACCACTTTTTAAAAGTTGAGGAATTTCTATGCCAGCGTTATCGACACGCGGCTGTCCAATATGAAGTTGAAAAAATAATGATAATCCTACCCCCGGGGCCTGAAACAGGCCGGGACTGGGTCATGAAACGACTAATTCAAGCCACCGTTAAAAACACTAAAAACGAACCTTCTCAAGTGGTTTATCAAACACCTAGGAAGGATTACCAATACTTATTGGAAAACCTAGAAGGCGGGGAGCAGGCCGAATGGCATGTATTACTCAGAAACAGGTAAAAATATTATAAGACGGTTTTTTCAAAACTCATAGGGTAGCCGAGACCGGCCTAAATATGGACATCGTAATAAAAATCGGCTCCGTTAATACCATTAACTCACCGTCGAGCGCGGGTGAGGCACAGACAAAACTATTCCTTCATCCTGCAAGCCGCCCAACAGGCTCCTTCTCAAGACCTATCGTCAGATCAGCATCCAGAAATCGAGCCTGTTTTGCAGTCCGGTTCCGCAACGTCTCGCGAGCCTCAGCCTCAATTTTCGCTTTCAAATGCCACTTTAGAGTGCTTAATTTTCGCCGCCCCTTCATCGTATTTTCCTCGACTAAGCTGTCAGCAGTAATGTCGCGCATCGGCCCGGTATTAGGCAAGCGCTATGCTTTCACCTGCCGTTTTTCCTCCACGATGTCCTGGGTCGTCACTCTGCGGACCATCCGACCCTCTCAGCTCGGGGCATCGGCTTAACACCGGTGATTCTGGCTATGGTGATATGACCACAGCTGACTGACTCTACTCAAAACCTGTCGAATTGGGGACCGGCATCGCGAATAAGCAAACTCGGCCGAAATGCCGTCACGTTATTTCTATTCACCTTAGCTGCTATTTTTTCAGGGGCTGTTTGGGACGGCTGTAAATACGTCCTGAGGATCAGCTAGATATAACAATATTGCCAAGGTGACCGGTCTAAATGGATCATGATATATCGACGACTTTGGCATCGCTTTGCTTTGCTTTCAAAACCCTGATTTCGTTGAGCATTACCTCATTGAGAGACGCTAGGTTTGCCAATTTCGTTCGTAATGTTTGTATCTCTTGACGTAAGGTGCGGTTGCTCTCCTGCTCTGCACGTAAATCTTGATGTTTAACGTCACGCTGCGCTCGGCTGGAACGTCCTTGGGCTTCGCGGATAGCTTCTGCGAAGCTTGGGTAGTGGTTATGAATTAGTGCCGCGGAAATGCCCGCCTCGCGGGCTACAGCTGCAATTGTAACTTTAGTTTCTCCCGTTTTAGCTCGACCATTTTCAATACGATAGAGCGCAAGCCTCAGATCTCTTTCACGGTTAGCGGAAGGTTTGCGTTTAGTTGTCATGCCGCCTGGTCCTCTGGATCGTAGCCGAGCTGTGTGAAAATCTCACGGCACCTTTTTATGTCACGTAAAACACGAACTCTACCGCCCTCGCCGATGTCCTCGCATAGGAGTAGCTGCTTTAAGTTCGCGTAAAGCTCTCGGTAAAGACCAATATGATTCTGCCCTATGACCCCGTTGCTGCAGCCACCACAGCGCGTCCGCTCTACCGTGTTGCCAATACACCCACCGTGGTCTGCAGTGCACCATGCATGGCCATTGCTTCGTATAGAGATACTTCCGGCAATAGAGACTATCATCGTCTCATGATCATTGAAGATGGCGAGGTTTGATGGGTCGCGCTGCCATTGTTTGAGCGAGCGACCAAGGCCACCACCTAGCGAATCCTCGCTAAACCAACCCGTCACTGCTCCAAGTTTGATGTCTTGGTACTCTTGATTAATATCGTCTAAGAGTTCTAGATCATGGTGGCTACCCCACCCTGGGTCCATGGCATAGCCTAGTGTCATATCCATAGACCAATGCGCAAAGTGTTCTCGAAGATAGCGCAGATCACCAAATTGACTGTGTGCCGCGTAGTTGGCGAATTTACGCCGGAACTGATGACTGGCGAGAGACCAGTTTAATCCTGCCTGGCGACAGAATTTCTTCAAGTTAATATTGAATGCGGCTAATGACAGGGTTCGAACCTCCTTGCCTTTCTTAATGCTTACTCCGAGAAAAAGAGCATGGCGGTGCTCATTCGCGTTTATTATTTCTAGATCCGCGGGATCGATTCGACGCCGCTCAGCAATCTCAGCCGCAATAATGGCTTGGTATGGGGCGGCCCAACGTTCCATTAAACGCAATGCCTCTACGGCAGCTGAGGGGATCATCCAATCACGTTCCTCAGCGTTCGTTTTTTCTGACTTGGAACGCATCCAATGAAAAACTGTACCGTCATCGTCTTTGGTGCGGCGATGTGACCCTAATCGTAGATTAGCCAGCTCGTGATTGCGACAGCCTGAGGTGCTGGCGAGGACTATGTAGCAGGCTGTACGTAGATCGTTTAGATTCCGGCTGAGCGAGGCAAGTCCTCCAACCCAGCCCACGGTGGTTAGATAATGTTTTTTTGCATCGCTAACGAAGTAGTGTCTAGTGCCTTCGCGTTCTTTACCAATGTTTGCAACGGAGTCTCGGAGATCTAGCAAATATTTGCCTTGTTGCACTTTTTTGTAAGCCGTGACGAACAAGTCACAGAAAATATCGTCAGGAATCAATGGAGTTAGGCTTCCTTGCCGATGGCGCGAGCCGCTACCTGTCAGCCCCGCCAAGGACAGAGGTGAGGCGTCTGGCCACGGGTGTTTAAGTATAGGGTCGTTTGTGTACTGACTCAGCTCGTAAAGTGCCTCCACTGCCTGGAGGCGCATCAAAAGGGTCCCCTGAGATAATCGTGTCCCCAGCCCCGTATTACCTTCTTTGTAGTCCGCGACATAGTTCGCAAAGACGATTTGGGGGATCTCACTAAAATAGCCGATCTCGAGTGAATCTAGATATCGCAGAAAGGGCAATATGGACTCGAAAAAGCTACATAGAGTCGCTCCTTTGGGTCTCACTTTTCCCTCCCGACCTCGCTGCTTGTAGCGAAACATGACACCCTTTATCACCTCCCTGAATGGAGGCGGCACGCGCAAAAAATTCACCTGTTTTCTGTAGTTATTTTTATTATTCGGACCTCCTTTGAACTTCCACTGGTCATCGCCGTAGCGACTTTGAACGACCCAGCGATCACTGATTTTGTGCGCCGTTACAATAAACGCATTGCGCTCGTTCTCGGGCAGTTGACGGAGATCCCATAGTTCTGGTTTAACTCCTTCCTGACGCAAGGCTTTGGCTGTGTTTTTTTTCATACGAAGACCTCCAGGGATGTAATTAAATCGTATGACCAGAAAGGATGAGGTTGCGCGCGCGCTTGAGTACGGGCCTGTTCGACGACAGTGTTGCTGAATATCCCGCGTTTCAGGCCTTCCGCTACAATGTAATCATCGATCAGGCGCGGTATGTGGGCGTAGTATTGTTGCCAGCGCCGTTTATCTACGCGATTGCGTTCAGAAAGTATCCGGAAATAAAAGCTGAATAGCTTGTACAAGTCTTCGGCTGTCACAACGTAATGCCGGCAACGTACACAATTTAAGAAATTGATACAGGTAGCACCTTCTTTTTTAGGTGCGTATTGGCCATTTTCCGGGTCGCGACAAAGCCCCGTTGGTACTTTCTTGAACGTTGCCCCTATGGTGTAGCTTAGCAATTCTTTAACAAGTACTTGCCCCATGAACCGCCAGTTGTTCTTGGCTTCTATAGTGGGCAGTAAATAACTAGTGTCAGCTACCTGCGGTGAGTTGCCAAGTGCTGTCGCGGTAGCTGTAAGGTCACCGTCCAATAGTTCGAAAACCCTATTTCCGAAGGTTTTTCGCAGTCTGGAGATATTGAGACGTAACGGACTTCCATTACTTTCTGTAAGCTGATATTCATTGATAAGTCGCTCAATCGACTTTTCAAGTTGATTCAGGGTAAGTGCTGTCACTTGGCCTGCCTGGTTATAAGCGCGTGACCGATATAGCCAGACACGATCTTGAAGGTCGCTGGGCGCTTCAGAAACCAACTCGGCGGTGCGAAATATCAGATGCCGGATGAGGCGATCAACGTTAGTTTTAATTGTAGGAGTGACCTCCAATAGACGTTCGTGTGTGCTGTCTGCACGCAGAATTACTTTACTGTTGTTGTGTCCGCGACGTTTCCAAAGAACTAGGAAAGTGTTGTTGTCTTTGGGGTGCGCGCGCAGACAGTCACGGCTCATTTCTAGCAATGGCGTAGTATTGCGTCCTGTGTGCAGTGCTATGATAAGTAGCGCATAGCTGACTAGCTCGCTTGTAACGGGAAAGTCCTTGTCCCAAATTGGCATAACCGCCTGTTTGACTGCGGCGGCAAACTCTTGACGCTGCTGCTTAAGGAGGGGAACTTCGCCCTTTTTCGTACGGTTACTATTAGGGAATGGATTAAGAGGAAATGTTGCGGAATCGCCTGAGTCGATCAGGTTGATTATCCCTCGGCGCCCAAGCGCTTGTAGTACTGACTTCGTGTAACTCAAGCGACATTGCTGGGAGCTAATTGCTAACCCGCAATCAGCATTATGCGCGATATAAGAATCTATTAAGTCTCGGTTAATATCTGATAAGGTGAGCTCGCGTTGGAGAGCAGTCGCCTGTAGAAGAAGGAAGTCAAGGAACGTACGCAGTCCTGTTTTGCAATAGCTGGTCACGGTACTCGCTTCGACTTCGGCATCTTGTTTGGCCAGGAAACGTTCAATTTGTTTGTGGCATGCATATACGATTTGATCTATCCCTGACCCGTACCAGCGTGCAAAATCATAAAATCGCATTCGGGTCGCGTTACGACCAAAAGCCACCTGCGTGTTTGTTGGGGGAATCACTTCATGAGGGACAAAGGTATGCCTGTCCTGATCAACGGAGTGCCGTACCTCTGGGATTGTCAGGTCGGTCTTGATATAGATCTTGCGTTTACCCATCAGTTGTCGTCCAGGAAGTCGTTCAGTTCTTCGTCATAGTCAAGCACCGCGCTATCAGCCTGCTCATTGATTAAATGCAGGTAGATCATTGTTGTCTGAATAGAGCTATGTCCTAGCTGGCGTTGCAGAAACACTAAAGGTTCTATGCCGGCCGATGAACGCTGTAAAGCGACCAGTGTGTGGGTTGCATAAGTATGGCGCAGCATGTGTGGATGAGCTTTAATGCCAGCCCTTTTGCCGATATCCCTTACTATGCGACCAATGCCCTTCCCATCATCGGCAAAGGGTTCACCCGACTGGTTTAAAAATAAAGGTTTCTGTTCGCGCATGTTCAGGTCTTTGCGTTCACCACGAGTTTGAATCACGTAGCGATGCAAGTCGGATAGAAAGCGGCGACTTACATAGATATTGCGTGCTCTATTTCCCTTTGTACGCATCCCATGACCATCATGTGGGTCGAGACGAATAAGAATATTGCGCTCGTGCCTGCGAGCTTTATTGGGGTCGAAGACATAGGCTAAGGGAAATGTGGAGATTTCTTCCCGCCGCAGTCCGGTCTGGAGGCCTAGTCGGATCATCATTCGATGATGGGGGTTCTCTGCCGTAGCCAATAGTACCTTGACCTCAGCCAGGCTTAGGAATTTGGGCAGGTTTCTAGTCTTCCGAGGCATCGCGTTATTCGTCATGCCTTTTCCGCCTCTGGCATCGGCGTGAGCCAGGAACCCTGTCTCACGTCTAACTGTTCGCTCCTCGAAACTAAAGGGGAGTCTGCTAACCCACCCTTGGGTCTGCGCGTACTGGTAGAAACAACAGACGTAATGCAATCTTTGTCTGATAGTTGAAGTCGCCAAGGCGCACTGGTCTTCGCAGTAACCTCGATAGGCAGCGATCAGGCTCTTAGCCTCGCCACGATCAACGTCGTGCCAATCAAGTTCGTGTGCTTGAAGAAAGCTGAAAAAGTCGTACATCGCACGACCGACGCTTGGCCATGTCTTTTTCGAGCCGATTGATCCTCGCAGAATATAGTGACGGAAGAAGTCATTAGCAGGAACACAGCTCTCCATTGTGTCCATCAATAAGATAGGGAAACCGGGATAAGAGCGCCCAGAAATTACGAACTCTTTAGTGGCCCAAACAAGCTCCATAGGCGAGATTCCCCAAACCTATTGAATCAGTAACTCCGTTCAAGAGCAGGTCTACTGCACATTGCTGTTTCGTAAACTGCTGTCCATAAAGTAGTCCATTAGTAACGGTTAGCAAGCCCCAGTATATGGAATATGCACCTTGCATCAGCCACGTTGCAACATTGCTGGCTGACCCGAAGCGTAGTGCAATGATCTGGGCCTTGATGGACGGTAGTGCGCGATCCGCCAATGAGCTGGCCCTGCTTGCGGGCTTGACGACATCATCTGCCGGGGCGCATTTGGCGCGACTGGCTGCTGGTGGTTTATTGAAGCAGGAAGTGCGGGGCCGCAAGCGTTTTTTCCGTCTGGCGGGTCCGCAGGTGGCGACGGCACTTCAAGCGCTTGCATGTGCCTCTGCCGCGAGTGCAGCCCAGATCAACCGTAATGTTGCGCAACCTTTGCCTTCCATGCCTTTGCGTGAGGCGCGTATTTGCAGTGATCACCTTGGCGGTGATATGGCTGCCGAGTTGTATCAACGGTTGCTGGGAGCGGGGTGGATCGAACAACAGGAACATCGTGTCGAAGTTACCAGCGTGGGGGTGGCGAGGTTTGCAGAGAGGGGGATTTACGTGCCGGCACTTGCTTTGCGTCAGCGCGAGACTGTTTGTGCCTGTGCCGACAGGAGCGAGGTCACGCCGCATTTGGGCGGTGCGTTAGGCGCAGGTTTGTTGCAGCTTTTTATTCAGATGGGCTGGCTGCGCATTACAGAGGAGTCCAGCACCTTGCAAGTTTCGTCCAGCGGGCAGCGCGAGATCGACAAGATCGCGGCTGCCGCCTGATAAGGAGTCAGCTCAAGGCTTGATCAGTCGTGCGTCCAGGCTGTTTTGTGCAAGACGTTTCGCCTGATCCTCGGTCATGCCCAGATGGGTATACAGCGCATGGAAGTTCTCGGTGACGTAGCCGCCGAAATAAGCGGGATCATCGGAATTCACCGTGACCTTCACGCCACGCTCAAGCATGTCGAGGATGTTGTGTTTTGCCATGTCATCGAAGACGCAGAGCTTGGTGTTCGATAGCGGGCAGACCGTCAGCGGAATCTGCTCGTCGATGATGCGCTGCATAAGGCGCTCGTCTTCGATGGCGCGCACACCATGGTCGATACGCTGGATTTTCAGCAGGTCCAGTGCTTCCCATATGTATTCGGGCGGGCCTTCTTCACCAGCGTGGGCCACGGTCAGGAAGCCTTCATGACGAGCACGGTCGAAGACGCGTTTGAACTTGCTCGGTGGATGGCCCATCTCCGAGCTGTCCAACCCCACGGCGACGAACGCATCGCGAAACGGCAGCGCCTGGTCCAGGGTTTTTTCTGCTTCTTCTTCGCTCAAGTGGCGCAGGAAGCTGAGAATCAGACCGCTGCCGATCCCTAGCTTTGATTGGCCGTCTTTCAGGGCTCCCGTGATGCCGTTCAGTACCACTTCGAAAGGGATACCCCGGTCAGTATGAGTTTGCGGATCGAAGAACGGTTCGGTGTGAATCACGTTCTGGGCCTTGCAGCGCTCCAGATACGCCCAGGTCAGGTCGTAGAAATCCTGCTCGGTACGCAGTACATCTGCGCCCTGGTAATAGAGGTCGAGGAATTCCTGCAGGTTGTTGAAGGCGTAAGCGCCGCGCAGGGCTTCGACGTCATTCCACGGCAGCGCGATCTTGTTGCGTTCGGCGAGTGCAAAGAGCAACTCGGGCTCGAGAGAGCCCTCAAGGTGCAGGTGCAGTTCTGCCTTGGGCAGTGCGTTCAACCAGTCGTACATGTGCTTATCTCATCAGGTGCAGATGCCCGGCATTCTACAGAGTCGTGCTTCGGGATGGGCAAAACCTGACCAAGCGGTTCAAATTTACCCGGCCTCTTGCTCCCGTCGATAGGCATAGGTATCGGCGAAACGCGACAGCAAAAATGCCGAGCAAGTAGTAACAGGGTAGCGTGCTGGCTCGGTTTCGCTCTTGCAGCCGGGCAAGCATTCAATTTCAGTGTCCGGGTTGGGCTCGACAAAAAACGGCATCGAATAGCGATCAACGCCCAGTGGACTGACCACCCGATGGGGCGTGGACACATATCGGTCGTTACTCCAGCGCGCCATCATGTCGCCTATGTTGACCACAAACGTGCCGTCAATCGGCGGCGCGTCGATCCACTGGCCGCGCACATCTCGCACTTGCAATCCGCCCGCAGAGTCCTGATGCAGAAGGGTGATACAGCCATAGTCTGTGTGTGCGCCCGCGCCTTGTTGTTCGGCGCTGGTGGCGGTATGGCGCGGCGGGTAATGGATAAAGCGCAGCACGCTCACAGGGGCGACAAAGCGCTTGTCGAAGAAGTCACGCTCGATGCCCAGCGCGACAGTGATCGCCTGAAGCAACTTCTGCGCGAGTGCCTGCATATCCAGATAGTGCTGTTCCATCAAGGCTTCCCAGCCCGGCATGTCGGGATGCCGGTTGGGGCCGCGTAATGGTTTTCCAGCGACGACCTCAGGGTGATCGGCGGGCAGATGAAAGCCCATGTCGAAGGTCTCTTTGAGATCGCTCGGTATATTCGGGTCCAGCTGTTCGGTCGCGATAGCGCCATAGCCTCTATGGTGACGGCTTTGAGTGATATCGATCTTGAGCTTTTCAGCCTGGGGCAGGGCGAAGAATTGCTGCGCCGTGCCGACCACTTGTTCAAGCCGCTCAGCGCTGATCGGGTGTCCTTTGATATAGAAAAAACCCCACTCCCGACAGGCCTGGTCGATTTGCCGGGCAATGTCTTGCCATGCGATTTGGTCATCGCTGTAGAGCGGGGCGATGTCGATGATCGGGAGTTGGTTCACGGTGTTCCGTCCTTATGATTTTTTAACTGTAGGAGCGAATTCATTCGCGAAGGCGGTTTCACAGCCGATGAATATCTATCGAATGTACCGGCCCCTTCCCGAATAAATTCGGTCCCACAGGGTTTCAATGGTGCGCCCCGGTTACTTCGGCAATTCCGCCTTGATGCCCTCAACGTAATAGTTCATCGAGGCCAGTTCTGCATTGGTCGCAACCTTGCCTTCCGGGATTTTTACTGCGCCGGTCTGATCCTTGATCGGGCCGGTGAACGGGTGGAACGCGCCACTTTTGATGTCGGCAATGATCTTCTCGGCTTCTGCCTTGACGTCCGCCGGGACGATATCGCTGATCGGCAACTCAACCGTGCCTTCCTTCAGGCCGCCCCAGTAATCCTGAGATTTCCAGGTGCCGTTGATCACGCCTTCTGTCGCCTGAATGTAATGCGGTCCCCAGTTGTTGACGATGGAGGTCAGCACCGCTTTCGGGCCGAAGTGAGCCATGTCCGAGGCGTAACCCACGGCGTAGACGCCACGACGCTCAGCCGTCTGGATCGGCGCCGGGCTGTCGGTGTGCTGGAACATGACGTCCACGCCCTGGTCGATCAGCGCGTTGGCAGCATCAGCTTCTTTGCCCGGATCGAACCAGGAGTTGACCCACACGACTTTGATCTCGGTGCCCGGGTTGTATTTGTTCAATGCCAGCTGAATGGCGTCGATGTCACGCAGTACTTCAGGAATCGGGAACGAGGCTACGTAACCGATCTTTTTGGTCTTGGTCATTTTTGCCGCAAGAAACCCGCCGACGTAGCGACCTTCATAGGTGCGCGCCAGATAGGTACCCATGTTCTTGTCTTGCTTGTAGCCGGTCGCGTGCTCGAAAGTCACTTTCGGGAACTGCTTGGCGACTTTCAACGTCGGGTTCATGTAACCAAACGAGGTGGTGAAGACCAGATCGTAGCCACCTTTGGCCATGTTGCGGATCACGCGCTCAGCGTCCGCACCTTCCGGCACGTTTTCGACATAACTGGTGGTGACCTTGTCGCCCAGAGCTTCAACCATAGCCTTGCGGCCCTGTTCATGCTGATACGTCCAGCCGTGATCGCCGATCGGGCCGATATAGACGAAGCCGACTTTCAGCGGGTCTGCCGCTGATGCCAGCAGGCTGGAACCCAGGCCAACGACCGCGGCCATGGCGCACAGCAATTTTTTCAGGGGGCGACGCGGGTGAGTGGTGGAGTGCATCGGGTCTAGCTCCTAGTGGTCTTGTTGGCACGGCCGTCTAAGCGGGTTGCTCGAACAATGCAAAAAACTGACCAACTGGACAGTTAATGACAGGGCTGGGGTTGTAGCTGCTTTTAGTAGCGCAAAGCGATGCTGGACGGTGCAAGAAAGGCACGTGTTGCCGCCAACTGGTGCGCCTTTCCTGAACGGGTGGGAGCGCGCTTGCCCGCGATGGCGTCAGTCCAGGCGGTGAGGTGCTAAATGATCAAATGGATCGCGGGCAAGCGCGCTCCTACGGGTAGCGGCGTTCCAATCAAGTTATCAACAGTTTTGAAACCTTTGCTTACACTCGGCACTCTCAACGCCTTGAACACGTTATCCGGACGTTTCACCCAGGAAGGTTTAAAGGCTAGTCAATGGGCTCAATACTCAAGCAAGAAAAATTTCTCCTGCTCGCGATCATCGCGACAGTTGTCGCCTACGTGTTCGAGCATTCGTTCCTCAATAACGGGCAGGGCGTTGCGCTGACGGCGGGGATTGCGCTGGTAGGTTTTATCGTCTGCGCGTCGTTGCGCGTGGCTCACCATGCGGAGTTGCTTGCAGAGAAAGTCGGCGATCCCTACGGCACCATGATCCTCACCCTTTCGGCGGTGCTGGTCGAAGTGGTCATCCTGGCGATCATGATGAGTAATGAACCGTCGCCAACATTGGTGCGCGACACGATTTACTCGGCAGTGATGCTCGATATCAATGGCATCCTTGGTCTGGCTGCCCTGATGGGCGGTATCAAGCACGGCGAACAGTCCTACAACGACGATTCAGCCCGCACGTACAGCGTGATGATTCTCACCGCGATGGGCGTTTCCATGGTGGTTCCCGAGTTCATCCCCGAAGGCGACTGGAAGCTGTATTCGGCGTTCACCATTGGCGCGATGATCCTGCTTTACACCTTGTTCCTGCGCATGCAGGTCGGGCCGCACAGCTACTTTTTCAGCTACAGCTATCCAGAGAAAAAGAAGCGCAAGGATCAACCTGAAGCCGAGAGCGAACCGGTCAATCTGACGCTGTCGATCGGGATTCTGATGCTGGGCGTGGTGGTGATTGGTGCACTGGCGGAAGTCATGTCCAAGACCGTTGATCTAGGGCTTGAAGGTACTGGCGCACCGCCGGTCATGACGGCGATTCTGGTGGCGGCCATTTCTGCGGCACCGGAGATTCTGACTGCATTGCGCGCTGCTTTGGCAAACCGGATGCAATCGGTGGTGAATATCGCGCTGGGTGCGTCGCTGTCGACCGTGATCCTCACCGTACCCGTCATGGAAGCCATGGCACTTTACAGCGGCCAACCGTTTCAAATGGCAATGACCCCGGTGCAGACCGTGATGATTTTCATCACCCTGCTGGTGAGCGCAATCAACCTGAATGATGGTGAAACCAACGCGATAGAGGGCATGACCCACTTTGTGTTGTTCGCGACGTTCATCATGCTGTCGTTGTTGGGGTTATAGCGCTTTCTTGAAATAACGCACCACTGGCTGAATATGTTGGAGCGAGGCTTGCCCGCGAAGGGCGATGATGCGGTCGTTCTGGTAGAACCCAGGCGTATCATTCGCGGGCAAGCCTCGCTCCAACAGGAACGCGTTGATCAGCCGCGAATCAACTCTCGCGCTGCCTGGCTGTGATCAGCAATCAACCCCTTCAGATCGAGCCCTTCGACCTGACCATCAATCACTCTCCACTGGCCGCCAATCATCACCCGATCAGCACGATCAGCGCCGCACAACAGCAGCGCCGATAACGGATCATGGCTCCCGGAAAAGCGCAGTTCATCCAGCTTGAACAGTGCCAGGTCCGCCTGTTTACCGACTGCCAGCTCACCTATGTCGCTACGGCCGAGTAACTGCGCCGAGCCCTTTGTTGCCCAGCCAAGCACCAGCTCGGGTGTGATTTTTTCTGCGCCATAACGCAGACGTTGCAGGTACAGCGCCTGCCGCGTTTCGAGGATCATGTTCGAGGCGTCATTGGAGGCCGAGCCGTCTACGCCAAGCCCCAACGGCGCGCCTGCTGCGATCAGATCCAGTGTCGGGCAAATGCCGGAAGCCAGGCGCATGTTGGAGCTCGGGCAATGACAAACACCGGTGCCTGCTGCGCCCAGTCGGGCGATTTCGTCAGGGTTGAAATGAATGCCGTGGGCCAGCCAGGTCCGCGGCCCCAGCCAGCCAACGCTGTCGAGATAATCCACCGTGCGCAGGCCGAAACGCTGCAGGCAGAAATCTTCTTCGTCGAGGGTTTCGGCCAGGTGCGTGTGCAGGCGCACGTCGAGCTTTTCCGCCAGCGCTGCGCTTTCACGCATGATCTGCGGCGTGACTGAGAAGGGCGAGCAGGGCGCCAGTGCGATCTGGATCTGCGCGCCGGCGCCACGCTGGTGATAGCGCTCGATCAGGCGCTGGCTGTCTTCAAGAATCACCTCTCCCTGCTGCACGGTTTGTTGCGGCGGCAAACCTCCATCGTCTTCACCCAGGCTCATCGAGCCTCGGGTGAGCATGGCGCGCATTCCCAACTCACGGACGCTTTCAACCTGAACATCAATGGCGTGTTCCAGCCCGTCCGGAAACAGGTAGTGATGATCCGCTGCTGTGGTGCAACCCGACAGCAGCAGCTCGGCCAGTGCGACTTTGCTGGCCAGCGCGAGCTTCTCGGGAGTCAGCCTCGCCCAGACCGGATACAACGTCTTCAGCCACGGAAACAAAGGCTGGTTGACCACCGGAGCCCAGGCACGGGTCAGGGTTTGATAAAAATGGTGATGGGTGTTGATCAAGCCCGGCAGCAGCACATGCTCGCGGGCGTCGAATACTTGGTCGCACGGGCTGGCGGGTTGCTGACCCACGCCGAGCATTTCGACGATGACACCGTTTTCAATCACCAGACCGCCTCGGGCATCAAGGGCATTGGCCGTGAAAACAGCGAGGGGATTTTTCAACCAGATACGGATCGCAGGCATCGTGCCGGCTCCTCTGAAAGACAGGTTCAGGTTAGCCAGCTCAGTGTTGCCCTGTCTGCTGATCCAGGGTCGCCTGCGCTTTGCAGCGTCGGCGAGGCCGAGATTCTACCTGTGAACCCCGGCAGGAGCCAACTTGTTGGCGAGGGTGATATACGCGCTTATTCAGGTCTGCGCCTCGCGAACAAGTTGCTCCTACCGGCTAACGCCGTGCCAGGTAGGAGGCAACTTGTTGGCGAGAGGGTTATGGGCGGTGATGCAGGTCTGCCGCCTCGCGAACAAGTTCGCTCCTACCCAGACTGTGTGAAAACCCTTAGACAAAAACAAACTGCGCGCGCTCACGTGAAATCTTTAAAAGTTTGTGTGGGTCACAGACCTCAAACTCACGTAGGAGCGCGGTTTTTTGAGCGTTTTTTAGCCAGCTAATTGGCTCGTGAGGTTTTCACACAGCCTGTACCGGTTAGCGTGGTGCCAGGCGGTCGCTGCTACAGAGGAACGTTCCGATTCTGATAGCTATTTCACCACGGAATAGTTTCGCCCTTGTAGTCCACAAAATGATGTCCGCCTTTACCCGCATAGGCCACGAGCTGTTCCACCAGCCCGCTAGTGCTGGTTTCAACGTCGATAGCCGCACCTTCGCCGCCCATATCGGTTTTCACCCAGCCCGGGTGTAAAGACAAAACGGTGGGGCGAGGTTCTGGCAACTGCAGGACGAAAGTGTTGGTCAGGGAGTTGAGGGCCGCTTTGCTCGCCTTGTACAGCGAAGCATCTGCCCCGTCCGGACAGGTAACGCTGCCAAATCTGGAACTCATGAAAGCCAATACACCTGTAGTGGGCCGGATCTGCTGAACGAGGCGTTCAGCCAGCCGGATAGGTGCTATAGCGTTAGTGAGGAACAATTGAGTCAGTTCCGCCGTGGTGACCTGCTCGGCACTTTGTGGCCTCGGCCCCATGATCCCGGCATTGATGACCAGCGCATCGAAGACTTGCCCGTCCAGTTTGTTTTTCAGAGCATCCAGAGATGCGACGTCATCCAGATCAAGAGTCTCGATACGGACGCCGGATATTGCTTTGAGATCAGTTGCTTTTTGTGGATCGCGAACGGTGGCAGTGACGTTCCAGTTTTGTTCAGTCAGCCGTTTGACCAGTCCCAGGCCGATGCCACGAGAGGCGCCGACGATCAGTGCAGTTTTTTGAGTGGACAAGAGTTTTCTCCTTGAAAAGTTATCAGGGGCTCAGCGGGCAGCACTGGCCCAGACGATTCTGTAACTCGATGCGCAGTTCGCCGAGTTCAGCGATGCGTGTCTCAATCAGCACGAGTTTGTCCCGAAGTAATTGAGCAATGGCCAGGTCTGGCGCTGGAGCCTTCCAGAGTTCGGCAACGCTGTGTCCGATTTCGTTCAGGCTGAAACCCAGGCGCTGCGCGGTTTTGATGAACTGCACCAGTTGCACCATCTCCGCAGGATAGTGCCGATAGCCGTTATCGCTGCGTTGCGCTGCAATCAAACCACGCTGCTCATAAAACCGCAGAGTGTCGCGGCTGACCGCGGTGGCTTGAGCCAATTCACCAATGCGCATTTTTCCGTTCCTTGGGGTTGACCCTGGAGCGTACTCCAGCCTTTAGCCTGTTGGAATATTAAATCCTCTGGAGCGTTTTATGTGGCAACCGCAACACTATAGGCAACTGGTTCGTGCCAGTGGCTGGTACGACCTGATCGTCACAGCTGCTTTTGTAACACCATGGAGTTTTGTTGCATTGCATGGGCTTTTATCCAGTGTGAGCCAAGCCTGGAATGTTCCCGGCGCGCTGCCACCGTTCGAGCCCATGCATATGTTGATGGCCAACTTGTTGGGTTCGATTGTTTGCGTGTGGTCAGTGCTTCGGATTCGCGATCCGCAGATGGTGTTCGGACGTTACGACGCGGCAGGTCGACTGCTCTTCGCGACGTGGCAGGCCTATGCCCTGATGCAGGGAGCAACGTGGTTGCTGGCGGGATTCCTGATCATGGAAATGATGTGGGCGGTGTTGCAGCTGTGGCCGGTTCGCCCGATTAACCAGCGACTGTAGGAGCCCACGAGCACGGCGAGGCGGCGATAGCGGTGTTTCAGGCCGAACGCTATCGCGGCCTCGCGGTGCTCGTTGTGTTCCTACAGCATCATTTTTTTCAGCGCTGCGTTAATGCCCCGCCTGCCAGGGCTGTCCTAGCGAAACCGGGGCATAAAGACGCGTGCGCAGGGCATTGCGCGACAGCAGCACCAACACGACGATGGTCGCGACGTAAGGCAGCATCGCCAACAGGTTGGACGGGATCGCCAGGCCGATACCTTGCGCCACCAGATGGAGGATGCTGGCGAGGCCGAACAGGTACGCACCCAACAACAGGCGCCACACTCTCCAACTGGCGAACACCACCAGCGCCAGGGCGATCCAGCCACGACCGGCACTCATGTTTTCGGCCCACATCGGCGTGTACGCCAGAGACAGGTAAGCCCCGGCCAGTCCGGCCATGGCGCCACCGAACAGCACTGCTAGAGTTCGCACGCGCAGCACCGGCAAGCCCATGGCGCTGGCTGCGTCCGGGTTCTCGCCAACGGCCTGAATGATCAATCCGACGCGGCTTTTCAGCAGCGTCCAGGCCACGAGGGCAAACAGCGCGAAGGACAGATACACCAGAATGTCCTGAGCAAACAGCATGCGGCCGATCAACGGGATGTCGCTCAAGTAAGGGATCAGAATTGGCTCGAAACCTTGCAGCGGTTTACCCACCCAGGCTGCGCCGACGAAGCTCGACAAACCAACGCCAAAGATAGTCAGCGCCAAACCTGTTGCGACCTGATTGGCATTGAAGACCAGCGCCACCACCGCGAATAATCCCGACAGCAGCATGCCCGCCATCATCGCCAGCAGCACACCGAGCCACAGGTTGCCGGTGGTCAAGGCGATGATGAAACCGATCACCGCACCGAACAGCATCATGCCTTCTTGCCCAAGATTGAGGACGCCGCTTTTTTCGCAGATCAATTCGCCCAGTGCGACCAGCAGCAGCGGAGTCCCGCAACGCACCATGGCGAAGAAAATATTGCTCAGCAGATCGATATCCATCACACAGCTCCCGTGGCAGCGGGTGCCATCTGACGTTTGGCCCAGCGCGCATTCAGGCGTGGGCGATAGAGAATCAGCACATCGCAGGCCAGCAGGAAAAACAGCATCATGCCTTGAAACAGCTGTGTGATGGCTTGCGGCAGGTTAAGAGCCATTTGCGCGTTTTCGCCGCCCAGATAGAGCAACGCCATCAGCAAGCTGGCGAACAGAATCCCGATTGGATTCAGGCGGCCGAGAAAGGCCACGGTGATCGCTGCGTAGCCGTAACCCGGCGACACTTGCGGTACTAGCTGACCAATGGGCCCGGCGACTTCGCTTACCCCGGCCAATCCTGCGAGGCCGCCGCTTATCAGCAAGGCCAGCCAGACCAGACGTTTTTCGCGAAACCCGACGAAACCTGCAGCTCGTTTATCCAGCCCCAGCACTTTGATCTGGAAACCGACAAAGCTGCGTTGCAGCAAAACCCAGACTGCGACCAAAGCCAGCAAGGCGAAGTACACACCGGCATGCACGCGGCCGTCCTCGGTCAGCAGTGGCAAGCGGCTAGCGTCACCAAACATCGCTGACTCAGGGAAATTCATCCCGGCAGGGTCTTTCAACGGTCCATGCACGAAGAACAGCAGCAGGTTCAGCGCGATGTAGTTGAGCATGATGCTTGTCAGGATTTCATTGGCATTGAAATGGGTGCGCAGCCAGGCGGTCAAGCCCGCCCATGCCGCGCCACCGAGTGTGCCAACCAGCAGAACCAGCACCAGTGCCCAGCGGCTTTCCATGTCGATGATATTGACTGCCAATGCGCTGCCAGCCAGCGCGCCCATCAACAATTGGCCTTCGGCACCGATGTTCCAGATACGCGCCTGGTAAGCCACTGCCAAACCCAGCGCGCAGAGCAGAATGGGCAGCGCCTTGACCATCAATTCGGATACGCCATACCAGTCGCTGACCGGTGCAATCAGCAACGTATGCAGAGTGAGCAAAGGGTCCAGACCTAGGGCGATAAACAGTAATGAGCCGCAGATCAGGGTCAATACAGCGGCCAGCAGCGGCGAAAACCACAGCATGGCCCGCGATTGTTGCCCGCGCGGTTCCAGAGAAAGCAGCATCGGAAACTCCGTTAATTAAGCGCGGCGGCTTGGAATTGAGGTTGAGTGCCGGGCGGTGCATCGAATTCACCGGCCATCCAGCCGCCGACCTGCACGGGCGAGGTCTGCCCGGTCGGTACAAGAGGGGAGAGCCTGCCACTGCTCAGCGCGGCAAGGCGGTCGCTGATCTGGAAGAGTTCGTCGAGATCTTCGGAAATCACCAGAATCGCTGCGCCCGCATCGCGCAAGGCAATCAACGCGCGATGAATCGCTGCGGCGGCCCCCACATCGACGCCCCACGTTGGATGCGCGGCGACCAGCAGTTTCGGGTTCTGCAAGATCTCGCGGCCCAGAATGAATTTCTGCAAGTTACCGCCGGACAGGCTTCGAGCGGGCGCTTGAGCGTCCGGAGTTTTCACTGCGAAGCGTTTGATGATTTCATCGGCCAGGCTTCGGACCTTGCCGCGTTGGACCAGGCCCTTGCTGACCAGTCCTTGCTGAAATGCCGTCAGCAGCGCGTTATCGCTTAGGCTCAAGTCCGGCACCGCGCCGTGCCCGAGTCGTTCCGCTGGAACAAACGCCAGGCCGTTTTTACGCCGTGCATCGGGACGTAGATGACCAACGTTCAAGTCTGCAAAGCGAATACTGGATGACAGCGAGTCGCTTACTGTTTGTTCGCCGCTGAGCAGGGCCAGCAGCTCGTCCTGACCATTACCTGCGACGCCCGCAATGCCGACGATTTCGCCGCTGCGCACTTCAAGATCGAGATTGACCAGAGAGCAACCGAACGGATCGGGGTTATGCCAGGAGAGTTTTTCCACCTGCAGGAACGGTTTATGCCCCGCGACTTTTGGATACTGCGCGGTCAGGCCTTCAGCATCGCCGACCATCAACCGCGCCAGCTCCAGATCCGAACATTGTGCCGGAATACAGTGGCCGGACACTTTGCCGCCGCGCAATACCGTCGCGCTATGACACAAGGCGCGGACTTCACCCAGCTTGTGACTGATAAATAGAATGCTGCAGCCTTCAGCGGCCAGGCGGCGCAGGGTGACGAATAGTTCGTCGGCTTCCTGCGGCGTCAGCACTGAAGTCGGCTCATCGAGAATCAACAGGCGGATGTCCTGCATCAGGCAACGAATTATCTCGACTTTCTGCCGCTCGCCGATCGACAGGCTGTGGACAAGTCGTTGCGGCTCGACCGCCATGCCATAGCGTTGGGAGACTTCACGGATTTTGGGTTCCAATTGCTTTGGCGTACCGGCCGCGCCGCCCATCGCCAGCGCGATGTTCTGAGCTACGGTCAGGGTTTCGAATAATGAGAAATGCTGAAACACCATGCCAATGCCCAGGCTGCGGGCCTGGGCTGGGTTACGCATTTTCAGAGCCTGTCCCTGCCAGACGATTTCGCCTGAATCGGGCTGCGTCACGCCGTAGATGATCTTCATCAAGGTGCTTTTGCCTGCGCCGTTTTCGCCGAGCAGGGCGTGGATTTCTCCGGGGGCGATATTCAGGTCAATGGCATCGTTGGCCAGGCAGCCGGGATAGCGCTTGCTGATGGCACGCAGCTGCAGGCGTGCAGATGTCACAGGGTTTGGCATGACAGGCTCAAGGTAAGAGGATCGCCTGTGGATAAAGCAATTTCCTGGCCAGGCAGTCAGGTTTTTGCGGGTAAATGCTGATTTGCTTGTAACGACGATGCCGCAAGAGCGATAGGGTGGCTCCAGTGGTGCAACTGATCGCCAGCATCGGCACCAGATCAGGGCGTTTCGGACATTGAATGATTCAATTTCGACCAGCCTGTCTGAGTAAAAAACATACAGTCGCTGTCGAGTCAGGCAACTCCGGCGTCACCGCAACCCTTGCACCTGTTATCCACAGGTTCCTCCACAGTAAATGTGTGCAAGCGCAAAAGTGCGATATAAGCGGGCAGTCGCTAGTAGCGTCTGACGATAAGAGATTGTAAGGCGCTGTTTTAACGATGCTTTTCGCGGTATGTGACAGTTTTGTATAAAAAGTAATCAATTGGCTGAAAGCTAAGCGTGGCAAGGCTTGCGGCGGCATGTACTCAGCTTGTCCACAGCCGGATGCACAGTAAATGTGTGCAGTCCGAGTTCGCACTCCCGCGACATCGCGCAGATCTGTGGGAGCCGAGCTTGCTCGCGATAAGGTAGGACGCGATCCAATGTGAACCGCGTCCAGCTTCATCGCGAGCAAGCTCAGCTCCCACAGGTCCTACTGGATTGCGGGCAAACAGAAGTCTCCCGAATGGGCCTGCATGTGGCGCACCACAACGCGACATCATTCCCCGTCTTTACTCAATACAATCCGGCCCCGGCTCAAATCCGCCAACTGCCGCTGCAGCACTTCGACCTGCTCGGGGCCAACCGCGATCGCAAGGTCCACTCCATTAGCCGTGAAGTCTTCGTTCTGCACCAATCCGTTCAATTCGGCGACCCGCAATTTGACCAGCGCCAGTTCGCTGAAGCTGCACGACAGGCTCAATGGCACCCGAGTAACCAACGCTAGACGCTCAGCCTGTTGCAGGCATTTATTGGCACCGCCGCCGTAGGCCCGGGCGAGGCCGCCGGTACCCAGTTGAATGCCGCCGTACCAGCGAATCACCAGCACCACCACCTGATCAAATTCCTGGGCTTCAATGGCGGCCAGAATCGGTCGTCCTGCTGTGCCGCCAGGTTCGCCATCGTCATTGCTGCGGTATTGATCGGCCAGTTTCCAGGCCCAGCAATTGTGAGTCGCGTTGAGGTCGCTGTTCTGCTCGATAAACGCTTGTGCGTCGGCGGCACTGGAGATGGGCGCGGCTAGGGTGATGAAGCGGCTCTTGCGAATCTCTTCGCGAAATTCGCAAGGGCCTACCAGAGTAAAGGGCATGCGGGGGTTCCAGCTGTAAACAGATGTCGCCAGTTAAGCGCCTGGAGGCGTCAGGCCGCAACCCTTGAGGATGATGCGAATCAGATTATCGCCCGCAACTTCCATGTCTTGCTTGGTCAAGCGAGTGCGTCCGGTCACTTGGCAAATTTGCGTAGCAAAGTCGGCGTAATGCTGAGTGCTGCCCCACAACAGGAAGATCAGGTGCACCGGATCCACAGGGTCCATTTTGCCTGCGTCGATCCACGCCTGAAAAACGGAGGCGCGCCCTTGAAACCAGGCTTGGTAATCCTGGCTGAAATACTGGTTGAGGCATTCGCCACCACTGATGATCTCCATGGCGAAAATCCGCGATGCCTGAGGCTGACGACGCGAGAACTCCATTTTGGCTCGAATGTATCGGCTCAATGCCAGAGCCGGATCGTCCTCGACGGTCAGGTTGTTGAAGGTGCTGTCCCATAACTCGAGGATGTTGCTGAGTACCGCGACGTACAGCCCGAGTTTGTTAGTGAAGTAGTAATGAAGGTTGGCCTTGGGCAGCCCGGCGTTCAGCGCGATGGTATTCATGCTGGTGCCTTTGAAACCGTGGCGAGCGAACTCGTCTTCGGCGGCTTTGATAATGGCCTCTTCATTCTTCTGACGAATGCGACTGGCAGGCTTGGTGCCGTGACTACTGTGCGCAGGGACTTCAAGGATCATGGGGCCGTTCCGGACAGATCATGGGGATACAACACTGAACACCTGACCCAATCAGGTGTTCAGCATTATCAGTAGTTAGTGTGTCGATGGCTCAGCTTCGGTTGCAGATTCTGTACCCGCAACGCTTGTCTTGTCCTCCGGCAATAACAGGCACATCACAATGGCGGTGATGCCGCCGCTGGTGATTGCCGAGTCGAACAGGTTTTGTACCAGTTTAGGCAGGTGATGCAGCAATGCCGGTTGGGAAGCGATGCCCAAACCAACGCCAAAAGACGTTGCAATGATCAGCATGCTGCGCCGATCCAGCGGTGCCTGAGCCAGAATGCGTACGCCCGCAGCAGCAACGCTGCCGAACATGACCAGAGTCGCTCCACCCAGTACGGGTTTTGGGATTTGTTGCAGCAAAGCGCCAATGGTCGGGAACAGGCCGAGCATGAAGAGGACTGCGCCGATGTACAGACCGACATAACGACTGGCCACGCCGGTGAGCTGAATCACACCGTTGTTTTGCGCGAAAGTCGTATTGGGGAAGGCACTGAAGGTTGCAGCGATCATGCAACTGAATCCGTCGCCCAATACGCCACCTTTAAGCCGGGCAATGTACGTGGGGCCGCTTATGGGCTTTTTAGCGAGCATGCAGTTGGCGGTCAGGTCGCCGACTGTTTCGATGGTGCTGATCAGATAAATCAGCGCGACGGGCAGGAAAGCTGTCCAGTCAAAGGCGAAGCCGAACCTGAACGGGACGGGCACGCTGATCAGGGGCAGGTCGCCAACGGAATGAGGAATCAGCTTTCCACTGAACCACGCTGCCAGACTGCCTGCTGCGAGGCCGATGATGATCGCCGACAGGCGTATCCAGGGAGTATTTGACCGGTTGAGCAGAATGATAACGACCAGCACAAAACCGCCCAACGCCAGGTTCAGCGGTTCGCCAAAGTCTGGAGCGTTGAAACCACCGCCCAAGTCCGTCACCCCTACTTTGATCAAGCTGACGCCGATCAGGGTGATCACGATGCCGGTCACGAGCGGCGTGATGACTCTGCGCAGTTGGCCAATGAAGCGACTCAACACAATCTGCACCATCGCACCGAAAAAGCAGACCCCGAAAATCATCGCCAGAATGTCTTCAGGACTCCCGCCGCGTTGCTTGACCAGAAAGCCCGCAGACAAGACTGCGCCGAGAAAAGCAAAGCTGGTGCCTTGCAGACAGATCATCCCTGCGCCAATTCCGAATGGCCGACGTGCCTGGATGAAAGTGCCTACGCCTGAAACCATCAATGCCATGCTGATCAGGTAAGGCATGTAGGCGCCCAGCCCCAGTGCGGAACCGATGATTAACGGCGGTGTAATGATGCCGACGAAACTGGCGAGCACGTGTTGCAGCCCAGCAAGTATGGCCGGTAGTGGCTTGGGCCGATCATCGAGGCCATAGATCAGATCGCTGCTGGGTGAGGCGTCGGGCTGCATGTGGTGCTCTCGCGGGTCGTTTGATACAACCACTGTGCAAAAAGCTGTCCAAGTGCTCAGGTTTTCTATGGTTAGCACGTGGCCGATGTTTGTAGGCGCGCGCTTGCCCGCGATTGGGTGGTCAGGCGCAAAATTCGTTTAATGATCTGGCGCCATCGCGGGCAAGCGCGCTCCTGCGGGTTGGTGTGTTTTAGCAGGGCGTCATGTCTCAACGTGTAGCAGCCAGTGTCTGCAGAAAACTTTCCAGCACCAAATGAGGGCGGCGTCCTTTGCGGGTTACCGACACCAGGCTTAGATCATAGAAGCGCGATGCAGATTTCAATGAGCGCAGTCGACCCTGTTGCACCCAGAAACTCGCATAGTGATCCGGCAAATAGCCGATGTAACGCCCGGTCAGGATCAAAAACGCCATGCCTTCCCGGTCCGACGCGCTGGCGGTGCAATTGAGCGCCTGATAATGGGCCTGAATCTCTGCTGGTAGTCGGAAGGTCGGCGCAATGGCGTCCTGTTCTGCAAGACGCCCGTCATCCAGCGCAGCATCCTCCATATAGAAAAGCGGGTGGCCCACCGCGCAGTAGAGCAGCGAGCGCTCGCTGTACAGCGGCTGATATTCAAGGCCCGACAATGCACTGGCTTGAGGAACGACACCCACGTGCAACCGACCGTCGAGTACGCCTTGTTCCACTTCATTGGGCGCAATCATGCGGATGTTGATGTGCACATCAGGCCCGCGCTCTTTCAACTGAGCCAGTGCGTGCGTGATGCGCATGTGGGGGAGGGTGACCAGATTGTCGGTCAGGCCAATGTTCAACTCACCACGCAGATGCTGGTGGAGGCCGTTGACCTCAGTGCGGAAACTTTCTAGTGCGCTCAGTAGTTGCAACGCCGACTGGTAAACCTCCCGGCCTTCTTCGGTAAGCGAAAATCCGGCACGTCCACGTTGGCAAAGGCGTAAGCCCAGGCGTTGCTCCAGATCACTCATTTGCTGGCTGATGGCCGAGCGTCCTATGCCGAGTGCGCTTTCGGCGGCAGAGAATCCTCCCGACTCAACTACGCTTCGAAAGATGCGCAGCAATCGAATATCAAAATCGCTGACTTGTGCCAGTGGGTCGGGGCGACGGCTGCTCATAGTTTAGTCATCGGCTAACTGAAGATCGTAAAAGTTGAGTTTTTCCGACTTTATCCCCGTGGCACCGTAGCTGCATCAAGTATTTGCAGTCACTCAACCGCCCAGCGCTCCAGCGAGGTCCGTTTCGATGAACAGTTTCGAGTCGTCCGAGATGTCTATTGCCAGCCAATTGAAGCTTGATGCTCATTGGATGCCTTACACCGCCAATCGCAATTTCCAGCGTGATCCGCGCTTGATCGTCGCGGCGCATGGCAGCTATCTGACAGACGACAAGGGACGCAAGATCTACGATGCGCTTTCTGGTCTGTGGACCTGTGGTGCGGGTCATACGCGCAAGGAGATTCAGGAAGCTGTCTCCAGGCAGTTGGGCATTCTGGACTACTCCCCGGGCTTCCAGTTTGGTCACCCGCTGTCCTTTCAGCTTGCTGAAAAAATCACCGAGCTGACGCCGGGCAATCTGAATCATGTGTTCTACACAAACTCAGGTTCCGAATGTGCCGACACCGCCGTGAAGATGGTGCGCGCCTACTGGCGTTTGAAGGGGCAGGCAACCAAAACCAAAATGATCGGCCGTGCGCGTGGCTATCACGGTGTAAACATTGCGGGCACCAGTCTCGGTGGGGTGAACGGCAACCGTAAGATGTTTGGCCAGTTGATGGACGTGGATCACCTGCCGCATACCTTGCTGGCCAGCAATGCCTATTCGAAAGGCATGCCGGAGGCGGGCGGTATTGCTCTCGCGGATGAAATGCTCAAGTTGATCGAGTTGCACGATGCCTCAAACATCGCTGCAGTCATCGTCGAACCAATGGCCGGTTCGGCCGGTGTGATTGTGCCGCCTCAGGGCTACCTCAAGCGGCTGCGGGAAATCTGCGATCAGCACAACATCCTGCTGATCTTCGACGAAGTCATTACGGGCTTTGGTCGCACCGGCTCAATGTTTGGCGCAGACAGCTTTGGTGTGACGCCTGATCTGATGTGCATTGCGAAGCAAATCACCAACGGTGCGATTCCGATGGGGGCCGTGATCGCCAGCAGTGAGATCTATCAGACATTCATGAATCAACCGACGCCTGAATACGCCGTTGAATTCCCGCATGGTTATACCTACTCCGCGCACCCGGTTGCGTGTGCTGCTGGTCTCGCAGCGCTTGATTTACTGCAGCGGGAAAATCTTGTGCAGCAGGTTGCTGAAGTGGCACCGCATTTCGAAAGCGCACTGCATGGCATCAAAGGCACAAAGAACGTCGTCGACATTCGTAACTACGGCCTGGCTGGCGCTATTCAGATTGCGCCGCGAGATGGCGATGCGATCGTTCGCCCATTCGAGGCGGGCATGAAGCTCTGGAAAGCTGGTTTCTATGTACGTTTTGGCGGCGACACCTTGCAGTTCGGACCTACTTTCAACAGCAAGCCGCAAGACCTGGATCGTTTGTTCGATGCGGTTGGCGAAGCGCTGAATCAGATCGACTGATAAACCCTTCTATATAGGTGACAGGCGCGGATTCGTTCGCGCCTGCTTTGGAGTCATTTCATGAGCACCATTCAACATTTGATCGACGGCCAACTGGTCGGCGATAACGGCCGTACTGCCGACGTGTTCAATCCGTCGACCGGTCAGGCTATCCATAAGGTTTCGTTGGCCAGCCGCGAAATCGTTCAGCAAGCGATTGATTCAGCCAAGGCAGCGTTTCCCGCCTGGCGTAATACTCCTCCGGCAAAACGCGCCCAAGTGATGTTCCGCTTCAAGCAACTGCTGGAGCAGAACGAAAGTCGTATCGCGCAACTGATCAGCGAAGAGCACGGCAAAACGGTTGAAGATGCCGCGGGCGAACTCAAGCGTGGTATCGAGAACGTCGAATACGCCTGTGCCGCGCCGGAAATTCTCAAGGGTGAATACAGCCGTAACGTAGGGCCGAACATTGATGCCTGGTCCGACTTCCAGCCTTTGGGTGTCGTCGCCGGTATTACCCCGTTCAACTTCCCGGCGATGGTGCCGTTGTGGATGTACCCGCTGGCGATCGCTTGCGGTAACTGTTTCATCCTCAAACCGTCCGAGCGTGATCCAAGCTCCACGCTGCTGATCGCACAATTGCTGCACGAAGCCGGTCTTCCTAAAGGCGTACTCAATGTCGTCCATGGCGACAAGGCTGCGGTGGATGCTCTGATCGAAGCTCCGGAAGTCAAAGCGCTGAGTTTTGTGGGTTCAACGCCGATTGCCGAGTACATCTATAAAGAAGGCGCTGCGCGCGGTAAACGAGTGCAGGCCTTGGGTGGCGCGAAAAACCATGCGGTGCTGATGCCGGATGCTGACCTGGATAACGCGGTCAGTGCGTTAATGGGCGCTGCTTACGGTTCGTGCGGCGAGCGCTGCATGGCGATCTCGGTGGCCGTATGTGTGGGTGATCAGATTGCTGATGCGCTGGTCGCCAAACTGGTGCCGCAAATTGCCTCCCTGAAAATCGGTGCCGGTACAACCTGCGGGCTGGACATGGGGCCTCTGGTCACGGGTCAGCATCGGGACAAAGTCAGCGGCTATATAGAAGACGGCGTGCAAGCGGGCGCCAAACTGGTTGTTGATGGTCGCGGCTTGAGTGTTGCCGGTAATGAAGATGGCTTCTTTATGGGCGGTTGCCTGTTCGACCAGGTGACCCCAGAGATGCGTATCTATAAGGAAGAGATCTTTGGGCCGGTGCTGTGCATCGTGCGAGTTGCCAGTCTTGAGCAGGCCATGCAACTGATCAATGATCATGAGTACGGCAATGGCACCTGCATCTTCACTCGAGACGGAGAAGCTGCACGTTTGTTCTGTGATGAGATTGAAGTAGGCATGGTCGGGGTCAACGTTCCACTGCCGGTGCCGGTTGCCTACCACAGCTTCGGTGGCTGGAAGCGTTCACTGTTCGGTGACCTGCATGCCTATGGGCCGGATGGGGTGCGTTTCTATACGCGGCGCAAGGCGATTACCCAGCGTTGGCCGCAACGTGCGAGCCACGAGGCGTCGCAGTTCGCCTTTCCTAGTCTGTAAGACGTCTTGGAAGAGGGGTGAGCCGTCAGGCTCACCCCTTTGTTTTATGGGGTTTCAGAAAGATATGACAATTTAGTGAAATTAAGGGTTGACGGACTCTCTAATCTCTCTATAATTCGCACCTCTTCTGGCGCAGACAGAACGAAAAACTCCTTGATAATCAATGAGTTGGACGATTC